>CAZPYZ010000497.1:0-3711 GCA_964590215.1 uncultured Dehalococcoidia bacterium
GAGTTATCCACCACGCGCCGTGTCATGCTTCATGCGCAGGTTGCGGAGGCTCTGGAGCGGCTGTACGGGGATGACGTCGAGGTGCACGCGGCAGAGCTAGCCTACCACTATGGAGAGGCTGGGCCTGCGGCGGACGGTGGCAAGCTGGTCCGCTATTCGGTGCTAGCAGGGGAACGGGCGCTGTCGAGCTACGCATGGGAGGAGGCGAAGGACCACTTCCAACGAGGACTGGCCGAAAAGGAAGGGAAGCCTGTGGATAGAGAGGCCGCAGGGGCACTCGCGGGGCTGGGGAAGGCCCAGGCAGCCCTGCTGGAGATCGAGGATGCCGTTTCCAATCTGAGGCGGGCCTTTGACTTCTACGAGCAAGCCGGTGAGACGGAAACAGCCGTCACGATAGCGGAGTATCCGTTGCCGGTGATGGCCGGGAGATTGGGCGAAGCACCCCAGCTTATCCAGCGCGCACTGAGACTGATCCCGCCCGATGCGCCGCAGGTCGGCAGGCTTATGTGCCGGCTCGGTTCGGTAGTTCATGCGCAGGAGGCCGACTACGATGCGGCACAGGCGGCTTTCGGCCGGGCGCTGGAGATAGCGCGTCGCGAGAACGATCGGGTCCTGGAACTGCAGACCCTCGCATTCGCCGCGTTGATCGACATCTACGAGCTACGGTTGACGGAATGCCTGGAGAAGAGCCAGCGGGCGCAAGCCGCGCCAGGTGGGGGTAGCGACCTCCTCAGCCAGGTGGTACTCCCTTATGCCGTTTCGATCAGCTCGACGATCCTCGGGGACCTTCTGGAGGCACGCAAGAACGGGGAGGCGTGTTTGCCGCCCGCCGAGCGGTTGCGGCACCGCAGCTGGCTGTGTCGGGCGCTCTGGGCCCACGAGTTTGCGGCATTTGCTGCGGGTGACTGGGCCACCGCACGCATGTTCAGCGAACGGGGGCTGGCGGTCTCGGCCACGGATATCCGCCCGCTGATCACAAGGGCGATCCTCGAGTTTCAGGTCGGGGAGTTCGACAAGGGCGAAGTCTTCCTAGAGCGGCTAAGGGCCGTCATGCGACAGACGCCTCCCGGCCCCACTGTCGAGTACATGGCGTGCGCGATAGCGCTGGCTGCATCGGCCCGTATCACTGATTCCGCGGGCCGGCTGCCTCTCGTCGCCGCTGCCGCCCAACCCATCCTGTCGTCCCTTTCGGCCACGCCTCTTGTAGTCATCTTTGCCAGAGCCTCGTTAGCCCTGGCCGCCGCCCAGGAGGGAGACGGCCGAGCGGCGGAGGAACAATACCGGCCATTACTGCCCTACCGCGGCACTTTTGTGATCGGGTTTACCGTGGACCGGGTGTTGGGTCTCCTCGCCAGCGTTATGGAGAATCTGGCTTCGGCGGAGGAGCACTTCGAGGATGCCCTTCTGTTTTGCCGCAAGGGCGGGTATCGGCCGGAGCTGGCCTGGACCTGCTACGACTACGCAGAAATGCTCTTGAAGCGCGACCGGTCCGAGGGCCTGTCAGGCGCGAGTGACCGGACGCGGGCGACGGAACTGTTGGAGGAGGCCCTGAGGATCGCGCGGGAGCTGGGCATGCGCCCGCTGCTGGAGCGGGTGCTGGCGGGGCGGGAGATCTTGTCCGCGTGAGCCATCTGTGGGTCAAGAAAATTCCCATCCCCCCGCAGGAATCGGTTCGGGGAACCTAGCCCCCGTGCTACGAGGTTTGGGTGCCCCGCCTGGGCCCGGGTGCGGGAACGGGGACAAGCCCGCGGGCTACGGCGTTTGGGCGCGCTTCATGGCTGGCTCCCTTACGGTCCCGGGGCAGGCACAAACCGCTTGGTAGGCGGGTTCATGCACGGGAACCAGTCGGTTCCGGCTCTTCGAGGGTGACCGAGGCTGGCGGGACTCGATTCCCTGTTCCCTCGACTCGAAACACCACGAGAAGTGACCCGAGGGCCATCAGCGCCGCGGCGATGCCGCTGGCGGCGTGGACGATGTGGACGTAGGTATCGGGGGTCGCCCCTGCACTCGCCGAGGCAAGGACGGCGCTGGCCACACTTGAGGCAAGGACGGTGCCCAGTGCGTGACCGAGGTTGCGAGAGGTCTGCTCAAGCCCAGCTGCCAGACTGTAGTGTTGGGAAGGGACGGCGCTGAGTATGGCGGACACGTTGGGGGTAACGAAAAACCCCAGCACGGCGCCGGCGCCGATGAGGCGAAGGACCACGTCCCACACGCCCGAGGTGAGAGTCAGGCCGGTGAAGGAGAACAGGAGGAGCGCGCCTCCCACCATCGCGAAGCTGCAGGGCAGCCGCGAGCCGTAGCGGTCGTAAATCCAGCCGCTGGGGAACGCCATCAGGTTCAACATCAGGGCCATCGGCACAAGAAACAAGGCTACCGCCAGGGGTGAGTAGCCCAGGACGTGCTGGAGGTAGAAGGGCATCAAGAACCCGACCATGAGCATGGTCATATGGGCGAGGCCATTGGCCGTGGTAGCTGTCGTCAACGTGGGGCTCCGAAAGAGGTTCAGGGGCAGGATGGGATGGGGCTCCCGTCGCGCGTGCAACCCGTACACCACGAGGGCGGCTACGGACAAGGCCGCGAGGGGGCCGACGTGCTCCAGGGTATGGACGAACTCCCAGCCTGCTTCCTGGCCATGGCCTGCAGCGACCACAAAGCCGCCGAAGCCTACCATGAGGAGCAACGCACCCCTCGGGTCGAAGGGCTGCTCGGTCTGGGGCTCCACCCGGGGTAGCTTGAATGAGAGGGCCAGGGCGAGGGCGCTGGGTACGAAGGCGACCAGGAAGGGCAAATACCAGGCGCCGGACTCCACCAGGGCGCCAAAGAGCGGCTGGCCCAGCCCAGTGGCAACCCAGCCGCCGAGGAGAGTCAGGCCGAGGGCCCGCCCACGTTCCTCTGGAGGGAAGGCGGCGCTTACGATGGCCGGCGCGGTCACCATGACCATTCCGGAACCGATCCCCTGCAGCACCCGGAGGAAGACGAACAAGTCGAAAGACACCGACGACAGCGGGGTGGCGAGCAAGCTGACGATGAGGACACCGAACCCGGCTACAAAGATGCGGCTTCTGCCCACGATGTCTCCGGCGGAACCCACGGGCAACATAGTGGCCGCCAGGGCAACAAAGTGGCCGGTCATGGCCCACTGCGCGGAGGGCAGCTCCACCCGGAACGTCTCTGCGATGGTGGGCATGATGACGGCGATGGGGAAGCTGGCCATGCCGCCTGCGAACATGCCGAGGGCGCAGGTAAAGAGGACGGCCTCTTTGCTTGCGGTGAAGGTCACGGGAAGGAAGGTCCTGGCCACGGGGTGCCTTGAAGGGCGGCGTGTCGAGAGGGCACGGGGCAACGCGGTGGTTGCCGACATGGTGGTGTATCGCCGCTCATAGCGTACCATCCCCGGGCTCGCCACCTTCCCAGGCGATGGTGCCCCTGCCCTTATCCCATACCCTCGTCGTCGTTGGGCTGATATTCTCGCACCTTGCCCCGTTGAACCGACCATAGGCGGCCTTCGATCCTTCTAGTGGCCAGTCCATCAGTCAGAGTCTGGATGGCCTCGGCAAGGTCGCCGGGTGAGGACCTTGGCGGCAGTCTCAGGGCGGCTATTCCCGAATACTGTGAGGGCTTGAAAACCAGTGGATAACCGAAGTCCAAGTCTAGGAGTGCGGCCGGAAAGCTGCACTCAGTCGAGGGAGGCGGGGCAAACGACCGCTGCGT
>CAZPYZ010000498.1:0-3696 GCA_964590215.1 uncultured Dehalococcoidia bacterium
CTCACTGTTTGGAACCGACTAACGCTCCCACACTCTGCCGCGTACGGCACCCCGTCGGCTGCAGCAAAAGCAGGCACCTTATGGCTCAGCAGGGCTGCAAACGGTGGCTCATGGCCGGACGTCCTCGGGCAGGCGAACGAGGATCGCGCCGTACACCTCCCGGGCGAGCGCGAGAGCGCTCTCTGCTTCCTCGCGCGGCGGCTCATCTGGCTCGCCGGGATACCGGAACTTCCACGCGTATTCGGTCAGCCTGCCAGCGCGAGCGGCCAGGGCCTGAAGCGAAGGATCGAAGGCGGTAACTTGTCTACCCAGTTCTTCCAGGTTATGCGTCTTGCCAAATGGCTCGTCGTGCCAGGCGAGGAACGCCTTGAGGGCCTTCTCGGCTGCCTGCTGGCAATGGAAGACGGCATCCCAGGAGAGCGGGGGCGTGGCCCGGAGATCGTGCTCCGCCGCGCCCAAGTCAAGCGAGGCCTTGACGAGCCAGCTCCTGGTGTCCTCGACCAGGGCGGGATCATGTGGCATGGAGGAGCCTTCCTTCGCGCAGCACGGTTCCCGGGAGCGAGGCGCGCAGGTGGCGCCGTGCCTCGAAGTAGGAGCGCGTGCACACCAGCACATCGGCGGCGGTGCCGGTACCGCACAGCGCCTCGTAGGCAAGCCTGCTTCGCCGCAGCCCCGGCGGGGCGTCGTCTGCAACCACCACCAGCAGGTCGTAGTCGCTGTCGGGGCCGGCCTCGCCGCGGGCGACGGAGCCGAACAGGTAAATGCGCTCGGGCCGGTACGCCTCCACCAACCGCCGCACGATCTCGGCGAGCTTGGGATCATGCTCGAGCAGGCCGGTCTCCATGTTCAGGCCCTGTATAAGAGCTTCAAAGAGAGAGAGCGGATAGCCTCCAATTCATGGCAAAACTTGCCCTGTGCCTCCTCTGCTGCCAAGAACTCAAAAAAATCCGGTAACTGGACTCCATGGCTCATGATGGCATTGGCCTCTTTGCTCCGAAGATGTTTGCGGATATAGAGGCAGTTGGCCGCGTGGTAGAAGCGTTGAATTGCCTCCGTGGCGCTGAAGACTCCGCTGGCTAATGATTCCACGAGACCGAGATTCACCAGCGCAAAATATGGCCCCTGGCGGTGGGTGGTGGCAAACTCAGTAATCGACATCCTTCCCCACCTTGCGGAAGAAGCCACGAAAGGAGGCGCGGACAGCGGCGCGGGCGTCCGCAGGCTCCAATCCGTCCTGGTCCCGTAGCGTTTGCATTGCCTTTCGAAGGCCTCGACCCTCTTTCCGACCAAAGTGAACCGTTAGCACCTCCAGGCCTCGCCGGACGAAGGCATGGTCGAGCGTGGCCTTCACATGATCTGCACAGTCACCCTGTGCGTCGTGGGCATGAGTGACAAGGTAGTAGATGTCGTAAGCATCTTTATCCTTGGGATCCTGCTCAAAGGCGATCGCTTTCATGGCCAGGCAGGCTTCGATATTGGCAACTGCCACCGAGCCATCGAAGGCCGTCCCGTCTGGGGTCTCACCCAGCACACGAACTCGGTGGGTAAGATTCTGAAGCACTTCTTTGTCCCCGGGCAGAAAGTCTACGGCGACTGGCTCAACATTGGAATCACGAAAAGGGCGGAGGTATCTGTTTTCAATGCGCGGGTGCGGAAAATATCCCTTGGTCGTAAGTCGGTTTGCTATCTCTTGCCTCGCGGCGACTTGGAGCACCAGGGCTACGTCTACATCGAGGGTCCCAGCGTATTGCAGGCTTGCTGCGGGCCGGTCAGGCGGATGCAAGACGTAGTAAATCGCCCAGCCACCGATCACGTAGGCGTCCGCAGCAGCATCTCCTAAGACAGCCAGGACCTCACAGAAAACCTGATGGCACCGAGTGATCGCTTGGGCATCAAACATCGGGCGTCTCTTAGAACCGCAGTCGTCTTTCTCTCAGGAGCTGGGCGGCCTCTTCACCCCGCCCGCCAAGGGCACAAAGGTCAAGGTAGAGCTGGATATCACTTACCAAATAAATATCTTCAATCTGATGGGATCCCCGGAAGAAATCCTCCCTCTGGATGACGTTAAACCACAAATTTCCTCCCGAAGAGACGGGATCCGCCTTCAAGGATTCCAACAGGTCCGGCTTGAGGGCGTCAACGTAACAATGAATACCAGACACCATAAGGTAAGGAACCAGCAGGGATGCAGCCGCAGGCCCCGTAACGGCGTAGCGGACCTGAAACGCGCTGGAACTCTTCGCAATTTCATACATGGTCGCCCGCACATCCTGGCCGATCGACGAGTAGTAACGCTGCCATCGAATCCGTTGACCCACATAGAAGTTGCGCCAGGCTTCGAGAATGCCTGCGGGGTCCTGCACAGTGAACCGCCCCCATCGCTTTTCAGCGAATAAGCGCTGCTCCAGTGCCTTGGCTACCCGATGGACGAGGCCTAGACTCACTCCGGCAGATTGGGCGAGTTCCTGGAGCGTCCACTCTTTGGCTGGACTTTCCAGTAGCGTGCGCACAATCCCTGCTGCTCGAGGAGCAAATAGGGTCTGCTGCTCTTTGGGTCGCTTGAAGCGATTCGGTCGCCCGCTGCGCTCGACGAAGAGGAATCCGAGGTCAAGCCAGCAGTTTCCGGACAGATCAATGTACCCGATCCGATGGGATGTGAGCACCCCGGCTGCCCCAGCGCTGATGTAAGGCGCGCACAGGATGAGGTAGTGTCCTTTCGGCCATTCCGGGAGCTGTGGCAAGCGGGCCACCCAATCCGCTACAATCCTTGGCTCCGCAGAAGGCTTCACTTCAATCAAGAGGGCGGCCCTTTGCTTGCCGCGGCGGAGCCAAGCTTCGATATCCGGCCGGATCCCCTGGCGAGGGGAGGCCTCTTTCCACCCTGCCAGAGTCAGCTCGGGAATTTCGGCAAAAAAGCGCGTGAGATACTCTTGGGCGTCCCGCAGGATCGGCTTCCCAGTCTTTTTCAGTTTCATATGAGTTTCACCCTAGGGTGAACATTGCTATAGAATGAAACTATTGTCAAGCAGAATCTATGGGCCTAGCTGCTAAGGCCAACTTCTGCCGCGTCCTGCACACCCAACTACTTGAGATTATTGAATCTCCTTGACCTTGCCTAGGAGTCGTAACCAAGACCATTCGAGGGTCGGCGCCCGGTGCCACGGGAGGCGGCCTTGGTTACCGCCCCCCTCCCCAGACGCTGCTCGGGCAGATCTCCCGGTAGGCGCAGGCCCCGCACTGCTGGTAGCCGGGGGTGGCGGTGTAGTCGCGGGCCCGGAGGCCGGCGGCCACGCGCTGGATGGCCTCCTCCGCCCGCGCGAGCGTCTCGGGGCCCGGCGCCGCGGTCCCGGTGAGGCCGGTCTCGAGGAAGTGCATCTCGAGCCGGCCCGGCAGGGTCCCCGTCGCCTCCCGGTGGGCCAGGGCGTAGAGGGCGAGCTGCAGGCTCTCCGCGACCCGGCGGTCGGCCTCCTTCTGGGCGCGGATGTCGGAGGACTTGTAGTCGATGATCACGGCCCCCTCGGGGCGCGCGTCTATGCGGTCGAAGCGGCCGCTCACCCGCGTGGCCCCCCGGTGGAAGGCGAAGGGGTGCTCCACCTGGGCCGGGCGGAAGGGGGAGGCCGCCTCGTGCGCCACGAACCGCCGGAGCGCCGCCCGGCCCGCCGCGAGGCGCTGCTCCTCGTGCTCCCGGCTCAGGAA
>CAZPYZ010000499.1:0-3689 GCA_964590215.1 uncultured Dehalococcoidia bacterium
ATACGGGACAGCAAGCTGCTGACCGCGGAGCAGCGGGAGGAACTGGCCGCGGTCATCAGGCGCCGGGCGATCTGTGTCGGTATCGGCGCCGCGAGACATGAGGAGATCGACCGCATCGGGATCGTGCGCGCCACCCGAAAGGCGATGGCGTTGGCTTTGGCGCAGTTATCTTGTAAGCCCGACTACCTGCTGATCGACGGACGGGAACGGGTGGAAGGCTGGCCGCAGAAGGCGATCATCGATGGGGATGCGCTAGTCGTGTCCATTGCCGCCGCGTCCATTGTCGCGAAGGTACACCGAGACGCGGTGATGAAGGAGATGGATGAACGGCACCCAGGCTGGGGCTTTGGCCAGCACAAGGGGTACTACACGCCGCAGCACGTCGAGGCGCTCCGGCGTTTGGGGCCCTCTCCCATTCACCGGATGTCCTTTGCCCCGTTGAACCAACCGATGTTGCTATGAGTGAAAGAGGTAGGATGTCGGAACTGGCAGGCGAGGGCGTCTGCCCCACATGCTTGCGAGCCTTGCCATGACAAAGGCTCGGCGGGGACTGGGGGCCCTGGGCGAACGCTTGGCCCGGGAGCAGTTGGAGCGGGACGGATATCAGGTGCTCGAAACCAACTATCGCAGCCGGATGGGGGAGCTCGACCTGGTTGCATTGGAAGGCGGGTGTTTGGTCGGGATAGAAGTGCGAACCAAGCGCGGGAGCGCGTTTGGAACCCCGGAAGAATCGGTAGGACCTCGGAAGGCGCGGCGCCTGGCGGACCTCGTCGTCCAGTACGGACAGCGTCATGAGGGTTTGCCGGAGGACCTTCGCGTGGACTTCGTTGCGGTGGAGTTGACCTCGGACGGGCGCCTGATCCGGCTGGACGTCATAAAGAACGCGGTGACAGAATAAGGCCATGGCCATTTATCAGTGCGTGCGCAAACTATACACGCAGGCGAGGGCGCCTGCGCCACACGCGTGAGCCTGTGCCTATCTACGAGTTCCGCTGCCAAGGGTGCGGGACGCTGAATAATGTCTTCGTCCGCAGCTTCTCGTCGCCCCTCTCCCCAAGCTGCTCCAAGTGTGGCGGGGCGGATCTCGTCCGCCTCATCTCCCGCCCCGTATTCTTGAGGGGCACCGAGAGCCGGATGGAGGACTTCGACGTGGAGCGAAGCCTCAGCAGGCTGGAAAATCCTTACGACCCCCGCGCTGTGGCGCGGTGGGCGAGGGAGATGGGAGGAGAACTGGGGGATGAATTAGGGGAAGAGCTCCGGGAGATGGCGGAGAGCGTCGAGGGGGACCAGGACGCCTACGACCCCTATGAGGCCGAGATGGAGGCTACCTCTATGGGTGGTGGGGACTTTGGCCCCGGACCCGACGATCCACCATTTCCAAGCGGGTTAAGCTGACGGGACCTTCATCTTAGACGGAACGCGGTAAACATGATCCCGTCCCATGTCCTGCGCGTCATGGATGCGAACGTGGACCGCTGCCAGGAGGGACTGCGGGTCCTGGAGGACGTTGCCAGGTTCGTGCTCAACGATGGCGAACTGACGGCAAGGCTGCGGGACCTGCGCCATGGGGTGGCCCACGCCGTTCAAGCCCTGGACATGGAGATGCTGGCCGCGCGCCGGGCCCAAGTGGACGTGGGAGCGGGGCCCGGGGGGATCGAGGAGGGGCGGCAGGACCTCCAGCAGCTGGTGCGGGCGAACGCGAAACGTGTAGAAGAGGCGCTCCGGGTGCTGGAGGAGTTTGTCCGCTTACAGGAACTGTCTGAGAGCGTGGACGTGGCGCCCTTCAAATCGGCCCGCTTCGCGGCGTACGAGGTGGAGCAGTTGCTAGTGAGTGCGGTGACCCGGGCCGGCACGGCGCAGAGAATCCGAGGCCTCTACGTTATCCTTGACCCGGCGGCCACTGTCGGACGAAGCGAACTAGAGGCGGCGGAGGAAGCGCTCAAGGGCGGCGCCTCGGTCATCCAGTTCAGGGACAAGGTCCGGGAGAAGGGGATCCAACTGCCGGTGCTAACATCGCTCGGGGAGCTTTGCCATCGCTTTGGGGCCCTGCTCATCGTGAACAAGGATCCTGACATGGCCCTGGCCGTGGCGGCCGGCGGCCTGCACGTGGGACAGAAGGACCTGCCCCTGCCCATTGCTAGGAGGCTCCTCATGCCCGGCCAGATCATCGGGGTCTCCTGCGCCACCGTTGGCGAGGCCCAGGAGGCGGACGCCCTCGCGGCGGACTACATCGCGGTGGGCAGCATGTTTCCCACGTCATCGAAGCTTGATACCCGGCCCGCAGGGCTGGAGACGCTCCGGCAGGTCCGAGCGGTGACGGCGCGGCCTCTGGTCGCCATCGGCGGGATCACCGTCGATAACGTTGATCAGGTGATGGCGGCGGGCGCCGATGCGGTGGCCGTGATCAGCGCCGTGGCCGGGGCGGCCCAGCCGGAGGCGGCGGCGCGCGCGCTGCTGGAAAGGATGAAGAGGCCACGTGGAGCCGACTCTAGCGAACCAGCTTGACCAGATCGGCGGCCGGATCATTGACAACTTCAGGGGGAAGTACCAGGCCCGGGACCGGGCGCTGGCCCACGGCCGGGACATCATCAGGCACTCGGCCAACGCGATACGGGCGGTACACCGGGGAGACATGGAGGAGGCCGAGCGGCTTCTGCGGACCGCGCAACTGCTCCTGGCAGATGTGGAGTCGGCGCTCGATCGTCACCCGGACGTGTACCATGCAGGCTTTGTCCACGATGCGCAGAAGGAATACGCGGAGGCGTGCATCACCCTCGCCCTGGTGG
Source organism: uncultured Dehalococcoidia bacterium (assembly GCA_964590215.1). GTDB lineage: Bacteria > Chloroflexota > Dehalococcoidia > SHYD01 > SHYD01 > CAZPYZ01. The sequence goes on from CAZPYZ010000499.1 coordinate 2,787, forward strand.
CGGGGCGCGCCCTGCCGGACCCTGACCAACTAAGGGTGGGTTATGCTGCGTACCTTAACGGTGCAGGGGAGACGGTGGGCGAGCTGCGACGGCAGGTGCTGGACCGGTTGCGGCAACGAGAGACGCACCGCTGTGAAGACCTCCTGGCCGCGATGGACGACATCTACAGCATGCTGGTCACCATTGATTTCCCCGACGCGATGACAGGGGGGCTGCGGCGGACGACCGACAGCGTGCGCGGGATCCTGGAACGTACCCGAGGCGACCTGACCATGGCGCTGGTGCAGCACCGCCTGGAGCGGCGGATGGACCGGGCGTCTGGCGACGGAGGGTAGACTAGCGGACCACCCGGACCGCTATCCCGAGGTCGAGCTGTGACCAGGCGCGATCCACGGATCACCTCATTCACGGGCGGCCTCGGCCCTACGCTCAGCGATAAACTCGTCGACGACGCTCACCCCCTCCCGGGCATACGGGCGTGCCCACTCCTGGATCTCGCGGATCGCGGCCGGGTATGTCCGTATTAGGAGCTGACCAGGCGCTTCCCCGGTGACCAGAACCAGGTCGCCAGGGCTGGCCCCCAGGGCGTCCCGGAACTCCGCGGGGATGGAAACCCGGTACGCCGCGTCGAGCTTCGTCTTCTTCGTCTTCTTCTCCCATTCCATCATGCGCCCCCAAGAATGTCCATTACCCCAGAGGAAGTCGAGCGTGGGACGTGGAGACCGCCTCATTGCTCATGCCATCCTGCCAATACGAGTTCAGGGTTCTTGGTTCGGGTGAAAGCCTTCAGGACGGTCTGGGTCGAGGGGGAGCAGGCAGAACCCAGAACTGTGGACTGTGATCTTTGACTTGACCGTCTCACCGGGGCTTTGTTACAGTCGGAGTGCTCCGCCCTTGCCGCGC
>CAZPYZ010000500.1:0-3667 GCA_964590215.1 uncultured Dehalococcoidia bacterium
CCTTTTCAGCCGTCTTCTAAGATGCCCGCGATCTCGCTCGCTCAAAGCTCGTGGATGGTGGTGGTCGTAGTCACGAAAACAAGGGCTCCGTGTCTTCAAGCACCTCGAAACCGCTCAGGGCCACCTGGGCCCACCATAGCGGCGCGGGGGACGATCTTGGGTGTAGGGCACTCCTCCTAGCTGCGAATACTTCGCACTGCGTGTTTGCCGGCAATGAACCCCAGCCCCAGGGAGGCGAGCTGCCCGTTGCCGGGGAGGTAGCCGTCCATCCCATCTCCGGACACCCCCGCGGCGACGCCCCCGCCTGCGTAGAGGTTCGGGATCACCGAGCCGTCCTTTCTCAAGACCTGGGCGTCCGCGTTAACCCGAATCCCGCCCTGGGTATGGTACAGCGCTACCGTCACCCTGATCCCGTAGAAGGGGTGGTTGAGCTGGTCGGTCACCTTTCGGCCGAATGCGTCTTGCTTCCCTGCCGAAGCGTTGTAGGAGCGGATCGTCTCCTCGAGTCCTTCCGGATCGATGCCTAGCTTGGCCGCTACCCCGCGTGGAGTGGTGTCTTTCACCAGGAGCCCTTCCAGGTCGGTTACCCGGTCATGCTGAAGGTCCAGGACCCGTTGGTCGAAGATCTCGTACCCTTGTTTGTTCGGGAGCGCCAGGATCCCCTCACTGAGTCCTCCGGGATACCTCGTTTCATCCACAAACCGTTTGCCGTCCGGGCCCACCATGATGCCTCCAGACAGGATGACCTCCGGAGAAACGGACCGCTTGCCAGGCCCAAGATAAGCTGGGTAGGGCTGGAAGGCGTCCATGTGGGCCGTGGCCGCGCCGAGCTGGATGGCAATCTTCAGCCCTTCGCCGGTGCTGCCATAGTGCCCTGGAAACGGGATGCCCACCGCTTTCGGAATGTACTTTTCGATGAGCTCGCGGTTTGCCCCGAACCCGCCCGTCGCGAGGATGACCTTTCGGGCGTTGAACCGTCCCCGGTCGGTGACCACGCCGGTGACGGCGCCGGCCGCGTCCAGGGCAAAGGAGGTCATGGCCGTCGAGAAAAACAGCTCGATATTCTTTTCCCGCTGCACCGCTTCGAACAGGTAGTCGGTGATGAGCTTGTCTTCGCGCCACGTATGCGACCTGCGAGCGCTGTGGCCGAATCTGAACTCTGGCACCTCAAAGTCCATGCCGAGCCGTTCGGCCAGCCACTCTGTCATCTCGCCGGAGGTGCGGGCCAGGACTTCCGTCAAGACCGGGTCACTGCGATTGTGGTTCCGCTCCTTGATATCGGCAGCGTACTGCTCCGGGCTGTCCTCGATCCCCAGCCGCTTCTGAAAACGCGTGCCCGCAGATCGAAGGCCTTTCGATGAGAAGGCGGTGCCGCCGCCGGGCTTGTCCGTTTTCTCCAGCAGCGCCACCCGTGCGCTCTCCTGAGCGGCAACCAGCGCCGCCACCATGCCGCAGCCACCGGCGCCGATGACAAGAACATCAACGTCCCCCGCTGTCTGCGCCGTCACGACGGCAGCCCCATGTGCTGCAAGTATTCCTCTGCGATCTCGGCACCCGTCGCCCACCACACGCCTTCGTGCGGCCGGTACGGGATCGGTCCTTTGACTTCGGGCGACATCAGGTCCATCCTGCTCTCCTTCTAGCGGCCGGCCGGATCGAGCCAACCCTCAACCGGCATCCGGGAATTGTAGCCGGGAGTGTGGAGGGCAGCCGCCCCCGGCTGCCGTCGGACAGGCGAGGGCGCCTGTCCTCCTGGAGTTATGTGTGAAAACGGTCGAATTTACATGCCCTCCCTGTGCACAAGCGTCCGCATTGTACGGCCCGAGATCAGCCACGGCAATGGAGTTGTGCTGAATATCGTTCGCTCTTATTCTTGACACCGAGTACAGTCGCTCCGCACCGGGCCGTTTCGGAACGCTTAGGGGAGGTCGCATGGTATCTATCAGGTTGACCTGGGCAACGCTCATCGCCACCAGCCTGGTTGCGGTGGGCTGTGGCGCGGCTAGTCCCGGCAGTACAACCTCGGGCGCCGAGGACAGACCGGTGTATGGTGGCGTGCTGAACCTGCGCCTCTCCTCCGACCCCATCGACTACGACCCCAATTTCGAGGGGCGGACGGGCCGTGGACTACCTCACGCTTACAACAGTCTCCTCGGCTTCCGAGAAGGCCCCGACATCGAGTACACCGACATGCTGATCCGCCCGGAGCTGGCAGAGCGCTGGGAGGTCTCGCCCGACGCCAAGGTCTTCACGTTCCATCTGAGGAACGGAGTGAAATTTGCAAATCTGCCTCCCGTCAACGGCCGGGACCTCACCTCAGCCGATGTGAAATGGAGCGCGGAACACTGGGCCAGGGCTGGCGAGTTCAAGGACAAGAACCTGCCTCAGGGCCGCCTGGAATTCATGTATGAGGGGCTGGACCGAATCGAGACGCCCGATCCCCAGACCGCTCGGTTCTACTTCAAGGAACCCTTCGCTCCGTTTGTTTCCTACGCTGCATCAGAGTGGAACCCGACCGTGCCTAAAGAGATTTACGAGAAGGATGGCCACTTCAAAGACAGGATAGTGGGCTCGGGGCCCTTCCAGCTCGACGTTCAGGCATCCCAGAAGGGCACTCGCTGGGTCTGGAAAAAGAACCCGGCCTATTGGGACGAGGGGCGGCCTTACCTCGATGAGCTGCGGCAGCTCGTTATCAAGGAGGAGACGACCGCCTTCGCAGCCTTCCAGTCCAAGCAGATCGACGTCCTGGAAGCGCTCTTTTTCCACGATATGCCGGGGCTGGTCAAAGGCACCCCTAACGCCAGGACCTTCAAGTACCTCCAGCCCCACGCGGCCTATCTGCGGATGGGACAGGCGCCCGGCAGGGTCGTGAATGACGTCCGCGTCCGCCGCGCGGTCAGCCTCGCTCTGGACCGCGACGAAATCAACAAGGTCTTTGCTGGTGGTGAGGGTACCTGGGCCCTCGTCGGAGCCATCGCCGGACTCTATAGCGAAGCCGAGATAAAGCAGATGTTCAGGCACGACCCTGCCGAGGCGAAGCGGCTCCTCGCCGAGGCCGGCTACCCGGACGGGGTTACCTTGGAGCTCCCGACCGATAACGCCCGTACCCAGAACGAGGTGACCCTCTACCAGCTCATGCAGGCCCAACTGAAGAAAGCCGGAATGAACGTCGACTGGCAGATCATGGATACGACGCAGCAGCGCCAGCGCAGGCGGGCAGGCGCCTACGACTTGGACTCGTCCACCAATCTGGCGCCCCTCGAAGCCGATGGCGACTCAATCCTGTACGCCGAATACCACAGCAGCCTCCACCGATCGACAAACAACTCCAAGATCAACGACCCCGAGCTGGACAAGCTGCTGGAAGCCCAGCGGCGTGAGCCACAGGCCGAGAAACGCAGGGAGCTCCAGCGGGCTGCCGCTAAACGCATCGTCGATATGATGTGGGCCGCCCCCCTGGTGTATCCTCCGCGATGGGATCTTACCCAAGCCCACGTCATGAACTACTACCCTCACCTCAGTGTGCACGCCCCCCATAGCATGTCGTGGCTGCAGAAGTGACCCGCTTCCTCCCGCTGCTGCTCCTGATCAGCGCGGCCTCCGCCTGCGGCCCCGCGACCTCTCAGACTCCCCAGTCAGTTGATGGAGCTAAGCCCGTCTACGGCGG
>CAZPYZ010000501.1:0-3661 GCA_964590215.1 uncultured Dehalococcoidia bacterium
TACGCACCACTCACAACGTGAACAGAATTTGCAATAGCCCGCCAGCTAGCTTCTACGCCCGTTCCGGGACTGCGCCCGGAACGGTGGCCCTTCGGCCACGTGGAACACAACTCGGACGTGTTGGTACATGGATTCCCCGCTCAGGCAGATTCCCTTGCCTCCACGCCCACCCGTCCCCGTCTAGGCGCTTGCGCCGACAGCGACAACGTTTTGTCGATACGGCTTCGGCAAGCGCCTAAATCCTGTTACTCCGTTGCGATTGTCGGGCGCGGGATTGCGATGAATCTTTTAGCTCGGTGAACTAACGGGTGCTGAGTCTGGAGCGTTCTCCTCAGTAGGCTACCTCGGTCGAACAGCAGAGGAGCGAAACGCCCGTCTTCGAGCCAGGAGGCGGGGAGAGGAGAGCGGCTATGTCATGGATGTTCACCACGAGGTGTTTTGCGGTACTTCGTTTGGTCAGTGCCCTGGTCCTAGCAGCCAGCTTGCTGCCGGCGCCGGACCTCGGGATGGCCGCGGCGTGACGCCGCAGGTAGGTGGCGGAGGTGGCGGCGGAGCTGGGAGTGCGCCTACGGGTGGCGCTCGGGGTCAGGTCCCCGGTAGAGAAGACGTCCGGCGCAGGGCCATACCGGTAGAGGCCGGTCCCATCGAGGTCCCAAGCGCAGGACCTGCCGTCTCACTTCCAACGGGTGGCGCCGCCGGGCGCGCACTGGGTCCCCCTACCAGTGGTGTGTTACCCCTGGAGTTCGAGGAGCCGGAGGAAGCTCCCACCGGCGCAGCATTGCCCGTTGGGCCCGAGGAACGGGCAGAGCTGCCCCAGACCCTCCCCCTGGCCGGGGACGCGTCGCCCCTGACGGCGCTGCCCCTCCTGGCCGGGCTGATGAGCCTGTGGGCGGGCCTCTTCCTAAGGCGTTTCTTACGCGCGTGACCGGCGCGGAACTGGGCGGTGTGTCCTGTCGAGAGGAGGGGTGGGAGCAGCCCGACCTCTCCTCTCGACGCTACCGGGTTAACGTCGCCCATTGAGTAGCGCTCTTCAGGCGGAACTGCTTCGTTGCCTGAAATATGCCCATCGCTCCAGCCATACCGCCCTGGTACACGCGCAAAGTCGCGGTAGTGCCTGATTGCCGGGCGGGATTCGAGGCTCGCAGGTTCTCTGGTTCCCCGGCTCGCCGTTTCGCCTGACGTCGCCCGCGCCATATCCCCGCTATTCCGCGTGCCCCGCCTTCAGCCAGCCCACGTAGTCCGCGATGGCCGTCTCGGTCGTGAACTGTGGTTTGTAGCCGGTATCGGCGGTGATGCGGTCAATGGCCAGGTAGTTGTTGGCACGCCAAGTCGAGCCCTTTCCCGACTGCAAGGGGGGATCCATCGTCCAGCCGGGGACCGCTTTCTGCACCGCCTGAGCTAACTGCTTGTTTGTCGTGGTGACGCCACTGGAAACGTTGTAGACCCGGTGGTTCAGGGTCGGAGCCATGGTGAGCATCTGGATACCGCGGCCGCAGTCCTTGACGTAGCAGAGGTCACCGCCGTCTTCTTCGAAGGGGACGCCGCCGCCGCGAGGACCGCCCATGGACACGGGGGTTCCCTTGACCGCGGCGTGGGTCATGCGGCTCATCAGATTCGCCATGCTGTGGTACAGCGGGCCGTAGATCCCGCTGATGCGCATGAACACGATCTCTAGGCCGGTGCGATCCCCATAGTACTGGCCCATGATCTCCTCGGCCTTCTTCCAGGTTTCCGTCGGGTTCCCCGCCCGCAGAGGCACGTACATGTCCTCGGTAAAAGGGCCTTCTTTCAGCCCAGTGGAGTAGACCGCGGTGGAACTGGCGACGCACACCCGCTTGGCCCCCGCAACGCGCGCTGCCTCCAGGACGTTGATGAGACTGTCTGTGTTCACCCGGTAATCCTCGGCGGGTGAAAGAGCCGCCAGCGCGGGCACCGAGAGGTGAACCACCGCGTTCACCTTGTGCTTTACCGCGGCCCCGATGAGGTCGTGGTGGCTGGTGGTGTCCACATTCTCGATCTTGACCCGCTTGCCGTACTCGTCCTTGATGAAGTCCGGCTCCCTCCAGGTGCGGTAATAGGTGATGACGACGTCCTCGCCTGCGTCCAGGAAGGCCTTTGCCGTGTGCAGCCCGATGAAGCCCATGCCGCCCGTGATGAGAATCATTGACCCACTCCTTCGTACAGACAGGCGGGGGTCCGCCCCCCGCCGTCATCTGACACCTATATGAAATCTGTGGTTTCAGTTAGCTTTACCAACCGGCCTCCATGACGTAGAGGCCGCCCTTGACGCGGTCGATGGCGTAAATCATGCCGTTCTCGTCAATGTGGAGGTCGTTCATCTGGATCGCGGGCAGGCCCTCTGGCGCGTCGGGGATCAGGTAGGCGATCTCCTCCGGCCGCATGGGATTGCGGATGTCGAAGGCCCGGACGCCGGCGCTGAAGAAGCAGCCAACGACGATGTCCTCATTGATCCACGAGCCGGGCACCGGTGGATTGTCGTAGATATTATGGGCGCCGAAACGGCCCTTGCCGCAGAATCGGTCTTTGTCAGGGAGCGGCGCCGCGCTGACTAACTGCAGGTTTGGCTCGAAGCTCATGTCGGCGAAGCGCAGGAGCTTGGGGTGGTCCAGGCAATTGTCGGTGAGGGACTCCTCGGTGATGGCGAGCAGGTTCTTGCTGAAGATGGGCATCACGGTGTGGGTGTGTCCCGGCGCCGGCGGGTGGTAGTCCAGCCGGGCAACCTGTTGGGGATGGGCCTTGTCGCTGATGTCCAGGATGATGGCCCCGGAGTCCAGGTAGCCCACGTAGCAGCGGTCCGGGAGTTGGGGATAGACGTACACGTCGTGGACCCGGCTGCCCACGTCGAAGGTCTGGATACCGCCGACGACAGGGCGGTTGCCTCGCTGGCCTCTGGGGGGAAGGTCGACCTTCAACCACTCAGCGACCTGCTCCGAATGATACTTGTAGTCCTTAGCCTCGGGATCGCTCTTCGCCGTGCCGGGCAGGTGCCAGCGCCCCGCCTCCTTCGGCCTGGCGGGGTCCTTGACGTCGATGATCAGGACCTGCCACGCCTCTTTGGGGCTGATGGGGTCGAAGTCCGCGGTGCCAGAGGAGCAGTAGATGTACTGGCCGTCGATAAACCAGAGGAAGTGGCAGCCAGGAGAGTTGGGGCCGGAGGTATCGAAGAAGCTGATGGACTTGGGGTTTGTGGGATCGGAAACGTCGAACAACTCGACGCCGGCGGGTGTTTCACCGAGCTTGTTGACCTGCCTCGCCACCGCGAGGGTGTCACCGACGATCATGAGGGAGTTGGACCGCATCTCCTTGTGGGGCAGCCGGGTCTGGCAAACCACCTTGGGGACGCGAGGGTCGGTGACGTCGACGACGCTGAAGTCGCCCCAGGCGAAGAGGTGGGCGATATAGAGGTAGCGGCGCCCGTTCTTGATCTGGAGGGCGACGCCCTCGCCGCAATCTCCCAGGTCGCCCAGGCCGTCGTGGGCGATGAGCTTGATGTTTTTGGACTCAACCACTTTCGGCAGCTCGGCCAAGGGGAACCTCCGTACGAGAGTCAAAGAGCGGGGAAACGGTATCATCCGCCCCAGGGGGTGTCAATAGAATGTTGAGGAGAGAGGCACGAGTAGCACGCGGTTGGGCATGGTAT
>CAZPYZ010000502.1:0-3658 GCA_964590215.1 uncultured Dehalococcoidia bacterium
TCAGAAAGACCAGATAAGGTTGAAATACCATCGTAGGGGGCAATGGCGGCGTGGTTGGCGCCGCTGCGGGTCGGCGCGGTGCCGCCGTAGCCGGCGTAGTACGCTGGGTATCCCATCCACTCGGCGAGGGCATCGAACAGCGAGACTTCCAGAGCCGTGCCTTCCCCCGTGCGCTCGCGGGCGAACAGCGCCGTCAGGATACCGGAATAGGCATACATCCCCGCGGCGATGTCGGCGACGGAAATGCCGACCTTCGATGGCGTCTCATCTGTCCCGGTGATGGAGATGACCCCGGTCTCGGCCTGGACCAGGAGGTCATACGCCTTCTTGTCCCGATAGGGCCCGTCGCTCCCGTAGCCGGAGATGTCGCAGGTAATCAGCCTTGGATCGTCCGCCCTGAGCGTTTTGGCACCGAGTCCGAGGCGGTCGGTGGCGCCGGGAGCGAGGTTCTGCACGAACACGTCCGCCTTTGCGATCAGCGCCGTCAGGGCCCTGAGGGCCAGCGGATGTTTGAGGTCGAGGGTGAGGGACTCTTTGGAGCGGTTCAGCCACACGAAGTGGCTGGCCTGTCCCTTCACCGTGGTGTCGTAGGCACGGGCGAAGTCGCCCGCCCCCGGCCGTTCCACTTTGATGACGCGAGCCCCCCAGTCAGCCAGGTGCCGGGTCGCCAGGGGCGCCGCGACGGCCTGCTCGAGGGAGATGACGGTGATGCCGGCTAGAGGCAACATGCGGCCTTACGAGGGCTGCAGGACGGTGACCACCGTCGAGGCTCTGGCCACGACCTCCTGGTCCCAGGTGACCAGTGGCACCCCGCGCGCCTGGGCGACGGCCACGTACACGGCGTCGTGGCCCCGGAGTTGGAGGAGGGCGGCAAGCTCCGCGGCGCGGTCGCCCAGGCCAGCGTCTAGCGGAACTACCGTCAAACGTGGGGTGCGGAGCAGCATGCGAACCGCGTCCCGTCCCTCTCGTGGATTCGCGGTACGGCGGGCAATGCCGCCCGCCACCTCGGCAAGCAATAGATTAGGGACCGAGAAGGCGGTCCCTATGGCAAGCTCTCGGCGGAGCCACCGGACGCTTACCAAGTGGTGTACCTCTCCGGGCGAGACCCGGCTGATCCAAACGTTCGCGTCGAAGACCACGCGCTAGTACGGCTTGGGCCTTCCCGGCGCCTGCTCATGCCAGGGTTTTTCCCAACCAAGCGCCTGCTCGACCGCGGCCCTGTCATCCCGAATAGCCTCGACGGCGGTGAGACCCTTCGGCCAGTTTTTGGCTATCCTTTTACCCAACTCGTCCAGCTCGGCCTCCCACGCCTCCAGGTCAAAAGGCTCCTGCAGCGGCTCCTCTGCGGGCACGATATGCGCCACGACACGGCCCCGGTAGGTTACGTCGTAGGTCGCCTGGGACTCGCGAATCTCCCGCACGATCTCAGTGGCGCGCTGCTTCAGCTCCCTGACCCCAACGGTCTTCTTCTCATCCATGTCCGCACCTGTATCCACACAATGTGGATACATCGTACCAGGGGGCCGCCTGGCGTCAATATGACCTGGGCATACCCAGGACGTTTTGCCCCAGGTAGGCCAGGATCAGGTTGGTCGAGACGGGGGCTACCTGGTACAACCGGGTCTCCCGGAACTTGCGCTCGATGTCGAACTCCCTGGCGAAGCCGAAGCCGCCGTGGGTCTGGAGACAGACGTTGGCTGCCTCCCACGAAGCCTCGGCGCCCAGCAGCTTCGCCATGTTCGCTTCGGGGCCGCAGGGCTGGCCCGCATCGAAGAGCGCCGCGGCCTTGTAGCGCATCAGGTCCGCCGCCCGGATCCGGGCGTAGGCCTGCGCGATGGGGAACTGGACGCCCTGGTTCTGCCCGATGGGCCGGCCGAAGACCTGCCGCCCCTTGGCGTATGCCGTGGCCTTCTCGATGAACCAGTCGCCATCGCCGATGCACTCCGCGGCGATAAGGACGCGCTCGGCGTTCATCCCGTCCAGGATGTAGCGAAAGCCCTGGCCCTCCTCCCCTACCAGATTCTCGGCCGGCACTTGCAGGTCCTCAAAGAAGACCTGGGTGGTGAAGTGGTTGAGCATGGTCTTGATGGGCTGGATCGTCAGCCCCTTGCCTAGAGAGGACCGAATCTCCACCAGGAAGACAGAGAGCCCCTCCGTCCGTCGTTGCACCTCCGCCTTTGGGGTTGTGCGGACCAGCAGCAGCATCAGGTCCGAGTACTCGGCCCGGGAGTTCCATATCTTTTGACCGTTAACGATGTACACGTCGCCGTCGCGGACCGCGCTGGTGCTGATGCTGAGGGTATCGGACCCGGCGTCGGGCTCAGTGACGCCGAAGGACTGAAGGCGAAGGGACCCCTTCGCGATCTCGGGCAGGTAGCGCCGCTTCTGCTCCTCGGAGCCGTGACGCAGCACGGTGCCCATGGTGTACATCTGGGCATGGCAGGCGCCGGCGTTGCCACCCGACCGGTTGACCTCCTCCAGGATGATGGAGGCCTCGGTGACGCCGAGGCCTCCGCCGCCGTACTCAGGCGGGATAAGGGCGGAGAGGTAGCCTGCCTCCGTCATCGCACGGACGAACTCCTCGGGGTATGCCCGGCGCTCGTCTAGATCGCGCCAGTAGGAGCCGGGGTAGCGCTCGCAGAGGGCTCTGACGCCCGCTCGAAGAGCATCGTGAAGGTCGGTATCTGTCATTCAGGGCGAAGCGAACAAATCGGAGGGGCCGAGCTTTCTCCGCCACCAGGTGACAAGGCGCTGCCGCGCTCTTCGGTCCCCCTCCACGCGTTCGCTGCCACCACCGCTCCCTCAGAATGACACGACATCAGGGCGTCCCTTGGATGAACTCCAGCCAGTTGCCCTCGGGATCCTGGGCATAGCAGATGCCGGTGACGGCCCCGTCGGGGCCGGACCGGAACCGAGGTGGGGTGACGAAGGGAACCCCGGCGGCGGTGAGCCGGCGGTGGAACTCCTCAAGGTCTTGCACGTTGAAGGCCACGTGGGCGGCGCCCAATTGATTTCGGAGGAGATGGCCCTCCGGACTGGGCGGATGGACATAGTACACCAACTCCAGGCTGTGCTCGCCGTCGGGTTTGCCAACGAACACCAGGAAACGATGAGCGCCGGGGATCCCAGTGTGATCGCCGGCGGGCCCGGCCTGGGTCTCGCGCTCTCTGAGGACGGTGAGGCCCAAAACGTCGCGGTAGAACCCGACCATCTTGTCCAGGTCTCTTACGACGAAGCCGCTGTGATTGAAGCCCGTAATCATCGCCCTACCCTACTGCTCTCCCTGGGGCGAGGCGATGGAGCGCTTAAAGTCACCTGGCAGGCGGGTGGCCAGCAGGGCCCCCGCCAGGACGAGGGCAGCGCCGTAATAGAAGGCGCTGCCGAATCCGAAGGCCTCGGCGAGGGCGCCCGCGATGAGGGGTGAGAGGCCGTTGAACAGCGAATTGAAGCCCCAAGTGAGGCCGATGAACGTGCCTTCGAGGCGCTGGCCTTCGACGATATCGAGGGCTGCGGCCTGGACCACGGAGTTCAAGCTGTACATGAACATCCCTCCCACGAGGAGCACGGCCACGAGGGCGATGCCGGAACCCGCCGGTACGATGAGGAGGGGGATAATCCCACCTATCGCCATCAGGCCGATGATCACCGGTTTCCGCCC
>CAZPYZ010000503.1:0-3637 GCA_964590215.1 uncultured Dehalococcoidia bacterium
CAGGGCTCCGGCCCCATAGGCATAGGCGCCCTGATCCAGTCGAAGATCGCCGGGGCGCAGCGGGTGATCGTGCTGGGCGCGCCGGCCCATCGCCTGGAACTCGCAATACAGATGGGGGCCGATGAGGTCCTTGACCTTGCGGACTACCCGCAGCCTCAGGCGAGAGTGCAGGAGGTGTTGGAGTTGACCGGAGGCCGCGGTGCCGACGTGGTCATCGAGTGCGCAGGGGCAAAGACGGCGGTCCAGGAGGGGCTGGAGATGGTCCGCAACGCGGGCCGGTACCTCGTGGTCGGCTCCTACACCGACTACGGCCCGCTCCCCGTCAACCCTGCCCTCATCGTCCGCAAGGCGCTGCGGGTCGTCGGCGTAGCAGGTTCGGCCCCCGAGGCCATCATCCGATCCATGGAAGCGCTCCACACCATCGTCCCCTACCCCGTCGAAAAGCTCATCACCCACCGCTATCCGCTGGATCAGGTCAACGACGCGTTTCACGCGCACGAGACCCTGGAAGCCATGGTGGCGGTGGTCACACCCAACCGATAGTTGCCTGAGGCCCTCGAAGGCCACCGCTCATCATTGCCCGGGACCGTCGAAACTATGAGGAAGGGCCTTCGGCGAGGCTCAGGCAACCATCGTTAGGGAGGGAGGCTCGCTATGACAACGGCGGTCAAGACGAGGATCATCGACGGGGACGGGCATGTCATCGAGGACGAGACGCTGCGGGACTTCTTGCCGCCTCCCTATGCGGGGAAGAACGCCCTGGGCGTGGGCAGGCGTGGGCTGTTCCCCTTTGTGGACCATTTGCACAATGAGCCGGTCAAGACCTTGCCTGGCGCCTTCAACCCGGCCGGTCCCAAGGAATGGGCCGAGTTTCTGGAGGACCTCGGCATCGAAGCGTCCGTCCTTTACCCTTCTTTCGGGCTGGCCTGCGGCAATATTTCAGGCCGGGATTGGGCGGTGGCGCTCTGCCGGGCCTACAACGACTGGCTCTCCGAGACCTACCTGAAAGTCGACCGCCGCTTTAGGGGGATTGCCCTTCTCCCGATGCAAGACGTGGAAGAGGCAGTGAAGGAGTTACGGCGGGCCGTGACGGAGCTGGGGATGCTCGGTGCAATGCTCCCCGGCAACGGATTGCCCCGCAGCCTGGGAGTAAAGGACTACTGGCCCGTGTACGCCGAGGCGGACCGCCTGGGCTGCTGCATAGCCGTGCACGGTGGCGTCCACTTCAAGATCGGCCTGGACCAGATGGATGTGTATCCACCGGTGCACGCGTTGGGCCATCCCTTCGCGCTGATGATCTCCTGCGGCAGCATGGTCTTCAACGGCGTCTTCGACAAATTCCCGCATCTGCGGGTCGCGTTCCTCGAAGGCGGCGTGGCCTGGTTGCTCCTTATCCTCGAGCGATTCGACCGCTCCTACGACACGCACATCCCCTACAACCCAAGAGGCGAGTTGCTGAACCTGGGAGAGGGCCGACGCGTCAGCGGCTACCTGCGGGACCTCATCGACCAAGGCCGTTTCTTCGTCGGGTGCGAAGGCGAAGAGCCGGCCATCGCCGATGCGGTCCGGCACGCCGGCAATAAGGCCTTCATGTTCTCCTCAGACTTCCCCCACGAGGTCAACACCGACATGTGCAGACACGAGATCGGGGAGATCCTGGAGCATCGGGCCCTGACCGACGCGGACAAGAAGGCCATCCTCTGCGAGAACGCCCTCCGGTTCTACGGGATGTCCTGACGCTGCACCACACTCAGTAGCCTGTTTCACTAATACGGTGACGGAGCGGGTCTCTGTCACCCTGAGGAACGAAGGGTCTGGTGGTGCGGGGCCCTCCCTGCCGGATGCTTCACGGAGCCTGCCCTGAGGTACGAAGGGTCAGCATAACAGCGCTAGGAGAGTTGTCGAGGATACGTGCGCGAACTTGTGAAACGGTGTACTACGGCGTTCTTCCTCTGCCTCTTCCTGCTTGTCCTTATGGCGGCTGCCCAGGCAGCAGCCGATGAGGGGCCCCTAGAGGTCCAGTTGAGCGCCCGCTGGGCGGGGGGCGGGGCGGCGGACGGCCTGCAGGAAGCCCTTGTCGACATCGAGGTAACCAACGCCGGGACGCGACCCGTTAAGGACCTCACTATCACCGGAAGCCTGCCCGCCGGCGCCACGGTGAGCTGGGCAGAGGTGGGCGCTTCGAAGAGCGCTGCCGGCGTCACCTGGTCCATCGAGCAGATGGCTCCCGGAGAGACCCGCGGACCCTACCAGTATCGGGTCTCCGGAGGGTTGGTTACGGCGGCGAACCCCACAGTGCAGGCCACCGCAGGTCCGGTGACCACCGCGTTCCTGTCCCTGCGGGGCCTCACCGGTGAGCCGAACCTCACCAAGACCCTCCTGCCCAACGGCCTCACCGTCCTCACCCTGGAGCGGCCGGACACGCCCACTGTGGCGATCCGGGTCGCGGTCCTCGCCGGGGCCAGAAACGAAGATGACACGACCGCGGGAGGATCCCACTGGCTGGAGCACGCGCATTTCCTCGGCACCAGGAAGTATCCCGGTGGCATGGCTCAGTTGGACGGGGCCATCGAGCGTGTGGGCGGCTCCATGAACGCGACCACAGGTTCTGAGCTGACCTCCTACTTCAATCTCGTTCCGGCCGGCCGGTTCGACGTGGGTCTTGAGGTCCTGAGCGAGCAACTGTTGCACAGCACCTTTCCCGAGGAGGCCTTCAACCGGGAGCGCCAGGTGGTCTTCGAAGAGCTGAAGCGCCGGAACGACACACCTTCCATTCGCGCCTCGGACTTGTTCCTGGGCGCGGTGTTCCAGCAGAGCCCTCTCCGCCGCCACCCGGCAGGGACCATCGAGAGTGTCCATTCCATCCCTATATCAACAATCCTCGCCTACCGGGCGCAGCGCTACGTCTCCGGGAACGCCGCGGTAGCTGTGGCCGGCAACGTCCGCCACGCGGAGGTGGTGGCCGCGGTCAAGGCGGCTTTTGCACCTATTACCCGAGGAACCAGGATCCCCGTCCAGGGTGATCCCGAGCCAGCCAGGCTGGCGCCTCTGGTGCTAGCAGAAGGCGCCGGGACCCGGCAGGCGGAGCTTCGGCTCGGGGTCCCAGTGTCCGGATTGGATAACCAGGATCAGTATGCCCTCACCCTCCTCGACGAGGTCCTGGATGGCGGCGGACGCCGCCTGGTGACAGAGATCAGGGAAGGGCGTGGGCTGGCGTCCCAGGTGTCGTCCAATCTCAGCCTCTACTCCGACGCAGGGTTCTGGGTCGCCTCCGTGAGCACGACACCAGGCAATGCCGAGCAAGTCCGGGACCTGATCCTGGTCGAGATGCGGCGGCTCAAGGAGGATCCGGTGCCCGCAGAAGAGCTGGAGAGGACAAAGCGGTTTCTGACCGGCCGCCGGGTACTCTCCGAGGAATCAAACAGCAGCCAGGCCGGTCGCCTGGCCTCACGAGAGCTGTTGGGTTTCCCGGAGTCCGCCGAGGAGTTCGCTTACCGCGTCCGGCAGGTGACTCCGGGGGACGTGCAGAGGGTCGCTCAAAAGTATCTCGACACAGAGAACTACACCTTGGTGGTGGTGAGAGATTGAAACGGTTGCCTGAGGCAAGGTTTGAAGAAATGCTGTTGAAATCTGAGCC
>CAZPYZ010000504.1:0-3618 GCA_964590215.1 uncultured Dehalococcoidia bacterium
AGCAGAACGTCCCGCGCGAGGTTGCGCAGACGTGGGTGTCGCTGTGCCCGGCGCGCAAGCGGTCGCGAGCCCCGCGGCCGTCAACGCCGCATTTCTTAACGCTTCACGACGAGTAACCTTCGGACTATCCATCCCTACCTCCAAAGCTAAGCACATCAAGAATGATACCATCGGGTCTCTCTAGCTTGAGGCCGCACTCTGCATCGTTCTCCCTCCGGATGTCGTACCATGGCGCCTGGTACACAGAATCCCCCAGCGATCCTCTCCCGCAGTCCAGCGAGGGTGGACGCGAAGGGACTCGCAGGAGGTCACCCATGGCAATTCGATTAATCCTTACCATTACCGCGGCGCCGGGGAAGGGGAGTGAGCTAGCCCAAGGCTATCAGGCGCGCTGCCAGGAGGTGATGAAGGAGCCCGGCTGCGAGCAGTTCGAGGCCTTCCAGAGCGTCCTGGAACCCGATAGGATCATCGTTCTCGAGCGGTGGACGGACCAGGCTGCCCTCGACGTCCACGCCAAGTTGAACGCAACCCGGCCACAGTTGTCTTCGGAGCTACGGGTGGGTAGAGGGGAACGGGAGGACTATCAATACAATAGGACACGATAAAGACGGTGGGGGGGAACCATGGCTACCTACAGGCTGCTATCCATTGGAATGTTGGCTCTGAGCCTCCTCTTGTTGCAGCGGGCGTGGCCGGCGCCGCCGGCCGCGGCGGCAGAGGTGGCCATCACCATCAGGGACTTCCAGTTCAACCCCTCCGCCATCACCGTGGCCGTGGGCGACACCGTCGTCTGGACCAACCTTGACGGGGCGAACCACAACGTCACCAGCGACACGGGCTTATTCAGCTCACCGCTGATGATCCGGGGGGCATCCTTCCGCTTCACGCCGACTGAGCCGGGTACGTACAACTACCACTGTGAGATCCATCCCTTCATCCAAGGGACCGTTGTCGCACAGCCGCCGGCGGCGCCCGCGATACCAGCCGCGCCCGGCCTCACCAGCCCTGCTGATGCCCAGCGTCTGTCGTCCTTTGGACCGGACCTAGCCTGGACCAATCCAGAGGGGACTACCCAGTACCACCTTCAGGTGATCCCCTTCAACAACGACGGGCCAGGAGTGGACCTCCAGGTTGGGTCGGCCGACACCTCCTTCGCCATCCCGCCGCCCCCCGCATGGTTCGGGCTGTTGCCGGACATGACCTACACCTGGCGGGTGCGGGTCGCAAACGTGCCCGTGTTCTTGGCCATGGACGATCCGCGCTGGAGCCCATGGTCCGAGCGCCGCTTTCGGACGCCCTTCGTGAGTCCAGACGTGATCAGCGCCTTCTCCCCCACCCCCGGGTCGAGCATCACCACAGTGAACCCGACCATCCAGTGGAACAGCGCGCGTAACGACATTTTCTACTACGAGTTTCAGATGAGCCGGGACTCCTCATTCGGGCCGAACACGTTTCTCTACTCGGAGCTGAAGCACGGGGCGCTGACCACGCCCCCGAACAGCTACAGGGTTCCCAATCAGTTCCCCCTGACCTCGGGGGCGGTCTACTTCTGGCGGGTGCGGCCTCGGGTGCAGGGAGACGGAACTCCAGTGGCCTGGCCTGGCCCCTGGAGTTTCCGGGTACAGTAAGATCTCTGCCGTTATTGCGGGGTTCGGCAGGTTGCGGATCGCCGCCAGATACCGCCAATGACATCGCCTGTGCCCGCCTGTTATGGCGTTGAACATGTGGATCAGGCGCCCCTCGCCTGCTCAGGCTTGGCAGACCTGAGGCGGCGCTGCCAAGCGCCGGACCCCTTGCCTTGAAAATGCGGCACAGCCGCCGCCTTCGGCTGTGCCAGCGGGGGGATTTTTTATCCCCAGAGTGCAGGCGCCAGCCCGCACCGGCGATTGCGAGGAGCGGTGAGGAGGACCAACGCGGCGCGGGGGCGACCCTTCGGCGGAGTTTATCCTGAACGGAGCCGAAGGGCTCAGGGCAGGCTGCGCAAGCTGGGACGGGAGCACAAGCACCGGAAAAGCCTCACGCGCCGGGTCAAAGGCGCCTTGCGCTGCTTCGGCCGCGAACCGTGGTGGCAGTGGCAGTGGGTCCGTCACGGCCACACAATGGCGGTCCCTGGCCGTCGCACCGTGCCTGATGTCCTTGAAAGCTTCGGCCGGCGCCGGACCGCCGCCAGATGTGGGGAATGACACCAGCCGAGGGTACTGTCCTGCTGACGCAGGAAGTATCCGGAGCGGAGACCCTGCTGCCGCCAGACATTTCGTGCCTCACGGTGACAGCTGCGTGATGTCATGCAAGCGTCGGTGGACGGGAGGCCGACTGGGGTGAGCCAAGCAGCTCAGCATCGCGTCGCGGAGATGCTTCAGTCCGCCCTCCCCCCTTCCCCCAACCCCTGCTCCTTCAGCATGACAGGGCTGCTGATGTCATTGACCGGAGGGGAGCGTAGGAGGTGGGGAGGACGAACCGCTACCCCAGCCCCTCCAGATACCGGTGTGCGGCAAGCGCCGCGGTGGCCCCATCGCCGGCTGCCGTGACCGCCTGCGACGCGGAATGCGACCGCACGTCCCCCGCGGCGAACAGCCCGGGCAACTCCGTCCGCATCCAGACGTCCGTCGGTATGCGGCCGCTCGCGTCCAGGCGCAGGGCGCCCCGGAGGAACTCGGTGTTCGGATCGAGGCCGGTGTACACGAACACGGCGGCCGCCGCGACGTGCGCCGTCTCGCCGGTCACCAGGTCCCGCACCCGCAGACCCTCCACAGCCGCGTCACCCGGCACCTCTTCCACCACGGTGTTGCCCCGTAAGGTGATCGTCGGGTTTTCAAGCACGCGCTGCCGGTAGACCGCCTGGGCATGGGGCCGCTCAGACCGGTGGATCACCATGACCTCTGAGGCGAAGCCGGCCAGGGTAAGGGCCTCCTGCAAGCCGGAATCACCCGCGCCCACGACGGCGACGGGTTTGCCCCGCAGCATGGGGCCATCGCAACTCGCGCAGTGGCTGACTCCCTTGCCCAGCAGTTGCTCCTCGCCGGGCACCCCTAGTGGCCGGTTGCGGGACCCGGTCGCGATGATGACCGTCCTGGCCTCGATATCGCCATCGCCCGTAGCAAGCTTCCAGCCGCCTCCCAGTGCACCGATGCCGTCGACGCTCGCCATTCGGAATTCGGCGCCCGCGGCTTCCGCCTGCTCCTGGATGGTGGGGCCAAGCCAGTAGCCCGCCACCGCGCCGGCAAATCCTGGAAAATCCTCCACCGCGTCGATGGTTGCCAGGTGCCCGCCCGGGATGTCCGGGACGAAACACAGCGTGGAACGCCCGTAGCGTGCACCAAACAGAGCCGCAGTCAGGCCGGCGACCCCTCCGCCAACAACGACGATGTCAAACATCACAATGGCTCCAGACCCTGCTAGAGTATATATTAATGATATCTATCAATCGGGGGGTACGATGGCCGATACCGGAATTGCCAAGATCTTCAAGAATGGGCGTAGCCAGGCAGTGCGCCTGCCTAAGGAGTTTCGCCTTCCCGGCGACCGGGTGCGGGTGCGCCGCATGGGCCGCGGTGTCCTCCTGGAGCCCATGTTCACCGATGTGAAGGAATGGTTCGCTGAGATGGATCGCCTCCAGAA
>CAZPYZ010000505.1:0-3615 GCA_964590215.1 uncultured Dehalococcoidia bacterium
GCCGCGATCGCCACTCCTATAAGTTGGAACGATTATTCTGTGACAGCCCCTTATTCCCTGGGGGCGATGCTCTACGAGATGGTGTGCGGGCGGCCGCCCTTCGTGGGGGAGGAGTCCGTTGCCATCATCACCCAGCACCTGAACACCCCACCCGTCTCCCCCACCTGGCACCGGCCGGACTGCCCGCCCGGGCTGGAAGCGCTCATCCTGCGGCTCCTGGAGAAGGATGCGAACAAGCGGCCAGGATCGGCAGCCGAGGTGCAGAGGAGTCTCGAGTCTCTTGTCTCAGGTCTCGAGTTAGGAGGGGAAGCGGAACTAGAAACCAGGGACCAGAGAGTAGAGACCAATCCTTTATATCGCCGCACCTTCGTTGGCCGGGAGCCCGAGCTAAGACAGCTGCAATCCGCCTTCGACGGGGCGATCTCCGGCCAGGGCGCGCTGGTCATGGTGGCGGGGGAACCAGGGATAGGCAAGACGGCGCTGTGCGAGCAACTGGCCACCTATGCGGCCATCCGGGGCGGTAAGGCATTGGTTGGCCATTGCTACGAGGAGGGTTCATTTTCCCTCCCGTATCTTCCTTTCGTGGAGGCTGTCCGCAGTTACGTCCTGGCACGAGAGTCCGAGGCCCTGCGGCAGGAGCTTGGGTCGGGGGCGACGGATGTGGCGCGCATCGTGTCTGAGGTACGGGACAAGGTGGCCGTGGAGGCCCGACCTTCGACGACCTCCTGGGCCGGGGAAGAGGACGACCGCTGGCGCCTGTACCAGGCGGTGACGGGGTTCCTGCGTAATGCGTCGACGGTCCAGCCCCTGCTGCTCATCCTCGAAGACCTGCACTGGGCCGACCGCGGGAGTCTGGACTACCTGATCCATCTCAGCCGGAACCTCGCGGGAACCAGGCTCCTGCTGGTGGGCACCTATCGTGACGTGGAAGTGGACCGCAGCCACCCCCTGTCGGGATCGCTGGCGGAGCTGCGGCGGGGCAGCGCCTTCGCCCGCATTGCCCTGCGGGGACTGACGCCCGACGAGGTCCACCGGATGCTGAACAACCTCACCGGGCAAGAGGTCCGCTGGGGCCTGGCGGAGGCAGTACACCGCCAGACCGAGGGCAGCCCGCTCTTCATCCAGGAGGTGCTGCGTTACCTGGTGGAGGAGGGGCTGATCACCCGGGAAGAAAGCCGCTGGCGGCGGGCCGGGGAAGACACCCTGGAGATGGGCATCCCGGAGGGGCTGCGCGATGTCATCGGCAAACGTCTGTCCCGCCTGAGTCCTGAGTGCAACCGGCTGCTGGCACTGGCCTCGGTGATCGGGCGGGATTTTTCCCTGGCGACCCTGCGAAGCGTGGCCGGGACCCAGGAGGAGCAACTGCTGGCAGCCCTGGAGGAGGCGTCGCGGGTTGGGGTGCTGGAGGAGCGCGCGCGGGTGGGCGGCGCCCAGTACCGCTTCTCCCACGCCTTCTTCCGGCAGACGCTCTACGAGGAGATGAGCGTCCCGCGCCGCTTGCAGCATCACCAGCAGGTAGCCCGAGCCCTGGAGGCGGAGTATGCAGGCCGGTTGGCGGAGCACGCGACGGAGCTGGCGGACCATTTCGCCCACTCATCGGACAAGGCCGACCTCGCGAAGGCGGTGGAATACGGTGAGCTCGCGGCAGGGCGGGCGATGGCCGTGTTTGCGTACGGAGAGGCGGCGAGACAGCTGGAGCAGGCGCTGGAGGTGCAGGAGGTACTGGACCACGGGGATATGGCGAAACGATGTGACTTGTTGCTGGCGCTGGGGGAGGCGCTGATCCCTATTGGGGAGGCTCCCCGCATCGCAGAGCGGGTCAGCCCCCAGGCGCTGGAGTGCGCAGAGGCGCTGGGGGATCACGACCGGGCGGCACAAGCGTGCTTGCTGACCGTGCGAGCCTGGGGCCCGTACGGCGGTCGCGTTGGTGCGTCACAGGGCTCGCGAGTTTGGCTGGAGAAGGCCGACCAGTACGCCCTTCCTGGTACCGCTGCCCGCGGCTGGACCGACCAGTACCGGATCGGGGTCCTGGTCGACGGACACAGGTTTCAGGAGGCCCGCGCGCTGCGGGACAAGGTGCTGGAGGAAGCCCGCAGGGGAACGGACCCGGACCTGCTATGGGCGGCGGCGTGGCGCAACCTGCTGGGACCAGCACCTGAGGACGAGGTAGAACGGAAGCGTCTGGCGGAGGAGTTCCTGAGCCGTCCTCGCGAAGGCGTGACGGCGCGCCGGTTGGGGCAGGTGCTCTTCGAGGCGGGCAATGCGCTGCTGGCCTGGGGGGAGCGGGCTCGAGCCGAGGATCTATGGCGCGAGTTCTTTCAAGTGGCGGCGCGAAGCCGCCATGCTTCGATCCTTCCGCGGGCAGCCCAGGGCAGGATGGTACTGGCCACGCTGGACGGCCGCCTCGATGAGGCAGCGGAGGAGGGAGCACGATTGGCCGCCAGCGCCGAGGAGCCGGGTAGTGCGCTCTACGTCTGGCAGGCAGCCTACGACTCTAGTCTCTATCCTTTGCTGCTTCTCGGACGGCTTCGAGAGGCCCCGGCCGTTGTCGCAAGAGAGGTGGCTACGGGTACAACCAGGGGCCCTATTCGGGAGGCCCAGCGAGCCCTCTGCCTGGCCCATTTGGGCCAATCCGGCGAGGCCAAGGATCTCCTCCGCGGATTTCTCGGTGGCCAGGCTGAAGGGTCCTACACGGTGTTTCAGACCCTGCTGCTCGAGGCAGCTGTTCTGGCTGGCTACCGCGAAGCGGTAGTGGAGCTGATGCCCAGCTTGACAGGGACTGCGGCTCTGCTGGCGACGAACGATGGGATTATCGCCTGTATCGGCCGCCACCTGGGCGCCGGGGCCGCCCTGCTGGGCGATTTCGAGGGTGCGAAAGGCTACTACCAGCAGGGGCTGGAGGTGTGCCGCAAGGTCCGGTTCCGGCCTGAGGTGGCCTTGATCCGGCTGGCCATAGCGGAACTGCAACTGGACGAAGCGGTCAGCTATCAGCGATCAGCAGTCAGCGGCCCTCCCGCCCCTCCGGGCAGGCGAGGGCGCCCGCGCTCCCAGGGTGCGCCCGGAGAGGCGAAGCTGATGGCTGACAAGCTGAAGGCTGAAGGCCTGGCACACCTCGACTTCGCCATCGGCGAGTTCAGGGAGATGAAGATGCAGCCGGCGTTGGAGCGGGCGCTGAAGCACAAGGGGCTGCTGGGGGCGTGACGGGCGCTCTTCCACGCGGCTCAGGGTACGGCGGAGGTCCTGATGCGTTTGGAAGTCCTCGGTAACTGGGGAGGAAGCCCGGGTGGAGGCGGCGCCTCCTCGGGCTACCTGGTGCAGGAGGGGAGTACCAAGGTCCTGGTCGACTGCGGCACGGGCGTGCTCTCCTCCCTGCAACGTAACCACCGCTGCGCCGACCTCAGCGCCGTGTTCATCACCCACATGCACATCGACCACTGCCTCGACCTGCTGGCCCTGGCGTCCCGGCTGCGGGCGTACAGCAGGCGCTTCGAGGTCCCCGAGCCCAACGCGCTCAAGCCGGTCCCTGTGTTCCTGCCGCCGGGAGGTCTTGCGATCTTCCAAGCCCAGGTGGCAGCGCTGGGGGCGGAAAAGCACCTGGTAGCCGTGGACCTGTAC
>CAZPYZ010000506.1:0-3610 GCA_964590215.1 uncultured Dehalococcoidia bacterium
GCCCCTCACCGCCTGATATAGCGCCTGCTGGTAGTGAGGCGTGAAGGGCTCGGGGGCAAAGCTCGGGTTCCGGGCGTCCGAGGCCAGCGCGAGGTGCAGCTCGGCGGTCCGCCGGCCAAGCAGCTCCGCGGCCGGCAGATACACACCCAGGAGATCGTATGCCAGCTGAGGCGGGGTCCCCCTCGCGAGTTGAAGCAGGGTGTCTGCCGGCCGCCGCGTTTCGTGCCCTTCGTCCGGCGGCAGCGTCAGCACTCTTTCGAAATAGCGCCCCAGCTCGTCCAGGGTGTAGCTCCATGCGTCACCCTCGTTCGGTAGGTACTCCCGGAGGATCGCCAGGGTCAGGGGCTCGGCCCGGGGCCGCCGCAGCTCGAGGGCGCCCAGCACGGCTGGGCTGTGGGCGAAGGCTGCCACTTCACGGAGAAAGCGCCCGACTTCCAGGTCTGGATGGCGTCCAGCGTAGACCTTGCGCAGGAGCTTCAAGATCACGCGGTTGCTGTAAACAAGAAAGCTGCTGCTGCGCCCTTCGCGCACACCGCTGACCTCCAGCCGGCCTCCGGGGGATCGCATTAAGGCACGAAGTTGCGGTGACGATTCCGCGACGATTTCACCACTGCGGCCCTTGAACCGGCGCCGGCGGACCACCGCGATGGGGAGCCCTCGAGCGAACTCCGGGTCGCCCAAAGCATCGAACAGGCGCAGTTCGCGTTCGGCGCGCGTGCCAGCACGCATCTTCAGCAGGGCGATGGGCTCAGTCCCGTCGCTGCTTCCAGCGGCGCTGAGGGCCAGGGGCAGGAGATAGGACTCGGCGTCTCCCTGATCGAAGTCCACCCGTAGGATCGTGAAGAAGGCCTCGTGTTCGCCGTAGGCAACTGGTACCACATCCTGAATGGTGGCGGAACGCAGCGTCCGAGACGTGCCGTCGAACCAGCGTCTCCCCTTCAGGTGCTCCAGCAGGATGGCCTCGAGGGCCGCCTTGGAGGGGCCCGTGAAGACGGAAGCTGCCGGGCCGGACACTGACAGGACAGGCATACCGGGCGAGTCCCCTTGCCGAGCAGGGAGGCCGGGCGTCTCCCCGATGGAAACAACCTCAACCCGCTGGGGTTGAAGCAGAAACCAAAAGAAAGCGTGGGGCCCCAGAGTGATGAAATACGGGTGATCCCCCACTGGCGGGAACTTGGTCCGGCCGAACATCTCGACAGGCACCAGCCCCCTGTAGGGCGACAGATCAAGCTCGACCCCTTGGGCGAAGCGGGAGAGGTTCGCGACGACGAGGACCTGTTCGTCTCCGTACTGCCGGACGAAGGCAAGGACCTTGCGATTCTCCGGGTGCAGGAAATTCAGGCCTCCCCGGCTGAAGACCTTGTGATGTTTCCGGAGGGCGATCAGCCGTTTCATCCACCAGAGGAGGGAATGGGGATTGTTCTGTTGGGCCTCGACATTTACGGCCTCGTAGTGGTATTCGGGGTCGATGATGACCGGTAGACAGAGCCGCTGGGGATTGGCCCGGGAGAAGCCAGCGTTACGGTCCGCGCTCCACTGCATCGGCGTGCGCACCCCGTTGCGGTCGCCAAGATAGATGTTGTCCCCCATCCCGAGTTCGTCGCCGTAGTAGAGCACCGGGGTTCCAGGCAGGGAAAAGAGGAGCCCGTTCATCAGTTCGATGCGGCGCCGGTGGTTTCCCAAAAGCGGGGCGAGGCGACGTTTGATGCCCAGATTGATCCGCATCTGCGGGTCATGAGCATAGACGCGGTACATGTAGTCGCGGTCCTCGTCGGTGACCATTTCTAGCGTCAGCTCGTCGTGGTTGCGCAGGAAGACGGCCCATTGGCACTCCTCCGGGATCGCCGGAGTCTGCTGCAGGATCTCGACGACGGGATACCGGTCCTCCATCCATACCGCCATGTAGAGGCGAGGCATTACCGGGAAGTGGAACGCCATGTGGCATTCGTCGCCGTTACCCATATAGGCGATGGCGTCCTCCGGCCATTGGTTCGCCTCAGCCAGGAGCATGCGGTTTTTGAAGCGCCGGTCCACGTGAGCCCTCAGCTGTTTCAGGAACGCGTGAGTTTCCGGCAGATTCTCGCAGCTCGAACCCTCGCGTTCGAAAAGGTACGGGATGGCGTCCAGCCGCAACCCGTCCACCCCCATCCGCATCCAGAAGTCCAGCACCCGCAAGACCGACCGGCGGACCAAAGGGCTTTCGAAGTTCAGGTCCGGCTGGTGGGCGTAAAAGCGGTGCCAGTAGTAGGCGCCCGCGGTGCGGTCCAGGGTCCAGTTGGAGGCCTCGAAGTCCTTGAAGATGATGCGGGCCTGTTGGTACCGGTCCGGCGTTGCACTCCAGACATAGAAGTTCCGGAACGACCGCTGAACGCCAGGCATGCGGGCCCGCTGGAACCAGGGATGTTGGTCCGAGGAGTGGTTGAGCACCAGTTCCGTGATGACTCGGAGTCCCCGGCGATGGGCCTCATGCAAGAACGTCCGGAAGTCTTCCAGGGTTCCATAGGAGGGGTGGATCGCAGTGTAACCGGCGATGTCGTAACCGTCGTCCTTGAGTGGGGAAGGGTAGAAGGGCAGCAGCCACAGAGCCGTGACGCCCAGATCGCAGAGGTAGTCCAGCTTCCCGGTGAGGCCTCGGAAGTCGCCAATGCCGTCACCGTCGCTGTCCGCGAACGACCGGACATGGAGCTCATAGATCAGGGCGTCCTTGTACCAGAGCCGGTCGTTTTCCAGGGGGAGAAAGTCCCAACGTCGTGTCATGCCATCCCGAGGCCCAATCATGTTAAGCGTAGGTGCGGCCGGAAAGCCGCACTCACTCGAGGGAGGCGGGGCAAACTACCGCCGCGTGAACCTGGGGTCTGGGGCGCAGCCCCAGTGTCACCAGCTTTCCGGCCGTGCTTCTAGGCTACCGCCAGGCGTCCCGATTGACAACGAGGGATCCGCCTCGTCTTTCGGAAGAACCCGAGTTATTGGGAGAGCGGCGTACCCTTCATTGACGAGGTGCACTACGTCCACATCGCGGACGAGGTGGCCGCCTACGCGGCTTTCAAGACCAACCAGGTCGATCTGCTGCGCAGCGTCCGCTCTCCCCAGGAAGCGGAGGACCTTCGCAAGAGTACTCCCGATGCCCAGGAGATCGAGTGCTTCGAAATCCCCTGGCCGGCTCTACCCCATTACGACCAAGGCGCCCTTGAATGACATCCGGGTGCGCCGGGCCATCAGCCTCGCCATGGACCGAGAGGAGTACATCAGGATCTTCTCGGCAGGCCGCGGCAGGTTCGCGCCGGCGGGCGCAGAAATGGAGATCTTCACCCAGGAGGAGGCGCGCCAACTGCTTCGGTATGACTCCGAAGGCATCGCCTTCTACTTCGGTCCCGAGTACATCTTCTGGCAGGGCCACCTCAAGAACTTCAGCCCCAACAAGGGGAACAGAGGACGGCTCAGCCCAGAGGCGTGGCTGGAGAAGTAACCGGGTTCGTAGGAGTGCGGCCGGAAAGCCGCACTCAGTCGAGGGAGGCGGGGCAAACGACCGCCGCGTGAACCTGGGGTCTGGGGCGCAGCCCCAGTGTCACCGGCTTTCCGGTCGTGCTTCTAGCCCGGGCTTTAGTCCGCC
>CAZPYZ010000507.1:0-3604 GCA_964590215.1 uncultured Dehalococcoidia bacterium
CAAGGCGCACATGGTTGGATAGCAGAATAAGGCACCACGGTCTCGGAACCGTCGCCAGGCAATATGGCACTGTCAGCAGGCGGCAAGCCTTCCTTCGGCAGCGTGAGTCCCACCTATTGCTCCTGATGAACTGGGAAGACCCAGGTGAGCTGGGGATCTACCGTCTCAAGCTCTTCGAGTACCTGGCGGCGCAGCGGCCCGTCCTACTCATCGGGGGCCAGCCCGAGGACGGTATGGAGCTGCTGCTCCGGGAGGCCAACGCGGGGATCTATGCCCGGGGGGCAGCCAATATCCAAGGGGTCCTACGGGGGTTTTACGACGAATACCAGCGCCAGGGTTCCGTGCGCTATCAGGGTGACGTGGCCAGGCTGCGCCAGTACAGCTACCGGGAGAAGGCCCGGCAACTTGCGGAGGTGCTGGAGGGTCTCGGTTAGGATTCTTGAGTGATGACGGCCACGCCACAAACCAGTATGAGTCGTTGGGTGCTACTGGGTCGCTTGTCATGCCAGTGGGAATTCCCGGCATGTAACGCGGCAGCCGGGCAAGACGGTTGCCTGAGCCCCGTCGAAGGCAAGGGGGATGACGTTGCGGGCTATCGCTACGCTCACGACAACTGACCCACTAGGCCTTCTCGAGCACGAAGAAGTAGTGCCCGGAGTGCGCCGGCAACTGGAACTCTTCGCGGATCCGGAAGCGGCCGCTCAGCAGCTCCCTCACTCGCGCTCGAGAGTAGCCCTTGCGGCCCATCTCCCAACAGTGGTCGAGGCGATGGCCGAGGGCCTGCTCACCCTGCGGTGGATGGAAGCGCCTGAAGAAGTAGCTGCCGGGCGTCGCCGACGCAATCGGGCCTCAGACCCGGTTCGATGTCGCACGCGACTACGTCGAACCCGGCTCCTTTGAGGTAGCCGGTCACGATCCCCGGACCGATGCCGATCTCGAGCACGCTACGTGGGTTAAGCTTGAGGATGGAGTGGATCTGGTAGGAGTAAGAGACCAGGCGGTCGGGGCTGACATATTCGGGGGCCCAGTAGTGGGCCGCCGGAGGAGGGTGTGAGCGGGGTCCGGGCATGATATTGAGGGGAGTATAGCATCGCCTCTTGCGGCCGCACGCGTGGGGCCGCCACCGCCCCCTTCGCAGGGCCCTTCGAGAGGCCTCAGGATATGCACCAGTCATCACCACCCCAGAACGTCATGGCCCGCTTAGCAACGGAAGTGTCGGATGCTGCGGCTCGGCGCCGGGGAAGGTGCGAACTTCCCTGCTCTCACCGCGGCCCTCTCCCAGGGGAGAGGGAATGCTCATGATCATGAAGTGACCGTCGTCCTGCCCGCCCTCTGGTCCTGGTTCAAACCGCTGCTGCGGTCCCCCTACTGGCACGCCCGCCGGCTGTTGGAGACGCGGGTGTTGGGGTCCGCGGTCTCCGAGTGCATCTGGAGGTCCAGGCACTGGTTTAAGCCGCCGCCGCTGCCAGCCGAGAGCGCAACACATCCCCACCGCCCCCAGATCCTGGGGGCCATCGCCCGATTCGAACCCTTTGAATCTCTCCTGGAGGCGGGCTGCAATACCGGCGCCAACCTCTACCTTCTGGCCCGGGCCTATCCCGAGGCCCGTTTCCTCGGTGTGGATATCAATCCTCGCGCCGTCGATGCCGGGCGCAAGGCCTTCGAGAGCTACCAGATGGCCAACGTCTCCCTGGGCACCTCACCCATCGACTCCCTGGCCCGTTTTGAGACCGGCAGCGTTGACGTGGTGCTGAGCGACGCCGTCCTGATGTTCGTGGGGCCCGACAAGATTGGCGCCGCCCTTCAGGAGATGGCCCGGGTCGCTCGCAAGGGCCTCGTCCTGAATGAGTACGCATCGCCGGAGCCTCCCCCCGGCAACTACGACGGCGGCCGCTTTGTCTACGACTACTGGCGGCTCCTGCCCAGCCTCGTTCCTGGAGCGCAGTTACGCGCCGAGAAGAGCACCTTTGCGGGCGCAGATTGGGACCGCTACGGCTGGCTCTTCACCGTTGACCTTACGTCGGGTGACGAAGCCGTTACGACCCGCTGTGTGGTCCGGGACGAGGTTTCTATGATCGTCGCGACTTATAACCGGCCGGGTGACCTGGCAGACTGTCTCGCGTCCATCCTCCAGCAGACCCACCTGCCAGGCGAACTTATCGTCGTCGACAACGGCCGGGGGTTGCCCGACCACTGGGTGGCGGGGCGCACGGCCCAGTTCAGCAGGCGGGGCGTCCGGCTGGCCTACCTGAAGAACGACCACGGCAACAGCCTCACGGTAGCCCGCAATCTGGGCTTTCGACAGTCCCGGGGAGATTTCGTCCTGTACGTGGATGATGATGTGGTCCTGGAGCCCACGTATCTGGAACAGCTCCTGCGGGTCTACGACGAGCACCCAGACGCCGTCGGGGTCCACGGGTATATCCAGCGGCCTCGAGGGAGGCCCTCCCGAATGGGTAACCTCTTTGGGAGAGTGTTCCTGCTGGGGTGGGTCGCCCGGGACAACTGCCGGCTCCTTCCCTCCCTGGGCACGACCTATCCCTTCCCCCTCACCCGGGTCACCGGCTGCACATGGCTGTCTGGGGCCAACCATTCCTACCGCCGCGCCGTGCTGGAGCGGATCAGCTACGACGAGCAGTTGATGCGCTATGCGGAGGGAGAGGACATCGACCATTCCCACCGCGTCTTCAAGGCCTATCAGGGCGGGCTCTATATCACTCCCCACGCGAAGCTCTGGCACCGGGTCTCCCGCGAGGGCCGGCTGCCGACCCCGCAGTTGACGCTGCTGTGCGAGGTCTACAGCTTGCACGTGTTCTTCAAACTGAATCCGCCGGCCTGGAAGCTGTTATTGTACGGCTGGAGCCGTTTCGGCAAACTGCTGTGGTGGTTGGGCAGAGCGCTGGCCTACCCCTCCAGGGACCAGTTCAACAGCGCTTTGCACCTGGTCCGCGCGTACGTCTACTGCTGCCGGCACCTCTCCCGGCTCCGTAGCGGCGACCTGGACTTCTTTAACGCTACGCTATCCTGAAGCGCGCCTCACGGGCCCCCGATTGGGTCCGCTAAGGCTGGCTCTTCAGCGTAGAATCTGGCGGAACGCTGGATGCAGCCCCGGACTCTAGCCCGCTCTCTGTGTAACCCGGCCCCCGAAGGCCGACACGATGCGGCGGTAGCGCCTGAAGTCATCCGGCTGCAGGAGCAGCGTCCGCCAGAACCCCGCGTCCGAGTGCCACAAGAAGGCCGCCAGCAGACCGCCGGCTGTGATGCCATACGAGATGCTGCTGGCAAGAGCCGCCCCGGCGACGCCATAGGATGGGACCAGGACCAGGATGAGGATCACGTTGAAGACGACATTGGCCCCGAGGGCGCAGCTGCTATAGATGGGCTTGCCGATACCGCCGAAATACACCGTGAGTACCTTGTTGAGGGCCGAGGCCACCACCCCCGGCGTTAGCAGCCAGAGGGGCAGCAGCGCCGGAAGCAACGCCGATCCAAAGGCCGCCGGCACTAGCCAGGGACTGACGACGAGGAGTGCGATGGCGCCGCACAGGGCGGCGAACAGCGTATTCCGGCACGCGATGGGCGCCAGCCGGTCAGCCTCTTCCCC
>CAZPYZ010000508.1:0-3579 GCA_964590215.1 uncultured Dehalococcoidia bacterium
GCTCCACTTGGAGATCGCGTGTGTTCGTTAGTTTGATCGGCATCTAATCAACTCCGTTCCGCTTCGTACGAGGCAAGGCGGTCTTCAGCCCGCTGGACGGCGGTCTCAAAGCCTCTTGGGTCGTGTTTCGCCTCGGGTCCGAAGGCGCCGATGACCATGACCTCTCCGACGCGCCGGTAAAAGGCACGCCAGACGCTCCTGCCGGTTCTTGGGCGGAGCTCGCGTAGGTTTTCAGCACCCTGGACCGCACTGGTGTGGGGGAATCCGAGCTGCTGGCCGAAGGCTCGCAACTTCTCTACGGCGTTGTCCATCGCGTCTTGCTCCCGCTCGGGAAGGGTGCGGTACTCGTCGTCGGCATCGGGATGGTTGAGGACCTCCACGGGTGTCTATGCTACCATACATGATAGCAGGCGTCTATTTTGGGTGCGACGGTGGAGCAGACCGCGGTGAGCGGCCGGGAGGTCAGGCTGAAAGACCCCCAGCTGTACGAACAGATGCGCATGGCCGGCCTCGATCCGAATGGCGCAATCGACCTGGACTATTTCAAGTTTGAGATCGACTACTACAAGAAGTCAGGGCTGCTCAGATCAGACGTGGACCTGTCGAAGTTGATTGACACGTCCTTCCAAGAGTACGCGATCAAACAGCTCGGACCATACTGAGCGATGG
This sequence comes from uncultured Dehalococcoidia bacterium, assembly GCA_964590215.1. GTDB lineage: Bacteria > Chloroflexota > Dehalococcoidia > SHYD01 > SHYD01 > CAZPYZ01. Next base: position 670 of record CAZPYZ010000508.1, read on the forward strand.
CGGTCCGCCGCCGGCTCATCGCCGACGCCAATGACGTCGAGCAGCGGTTGGAGCAGGGCTTTCGGATGATAGTGGCGGGCGCGCCCAAGTCCCACGCGACCCTGGAGCGGGGGCTTAAGGCGGCCGATCGTTAGACCTAGGCGATCTAAAGGCCTCCGAAGCCAGGCGTTTTTATTTTTTCGGCACCCCTTGACAGTAGCCGGAGGAATCAGTAAGCTGGAGGTAGATATCCCCCTGGGGGGGATAGGGATGTGAATCACAGGCGGAGAACCGTGATGGACCTCTTTCGACCAGGCTCGAATGAGCGGGACGATCCTTACCTAGCCGAAGACCTGATCCGTGACGTCCAGGCCAGACTTGGTCGTGTCGAAGGCCACGTCAGGGGCATCAGCCGGATGCTGGAGGAGCGCCGCAATTGCGACGACATCCTGACCCAGGTGGCAGGGGTGAAGGCGGCCATCGACCAGATCGCTATCCAACTCCTGGAGGGCCACCTGGAGAGCTGCGTGGCGGCGGCCATCCAGAGTGGGGATTGTGCTCCCCATGTCGCGGAGTTCAAGCGGAGTATCGCCCGAGTCGTGAAGTAAGGGGCTTCCCCTGGTTCCCCGCGCGGGGAACCAGGTTTTTTTAAACGAACGTATATCCCCCTCTGGGGGAGGGGGATATACCGGGAGAGGATGAACTGAGCGGAGGTGAAGACGTGAATTTTGACCTGTTACCGGCGACCAGAGAGGAGCTCTGGGCCATCCACGATTACGTGCGACAGCACGACAAGCTGGGCCAGGAGTGGGACAGGGACCTTAACACCAGGCTGATGGAGGCCCTGCTGGACGCGCAGGCGAACCCCGACCGGATGGCGACGCTCATGTTGTTCGAGGAGGAGCTCTGGCAGATCGACCGGCAGATCCCCAGCGGGCTGATGATCGGAACGCAGCCGGTGGGGCGGACCCTGCTGCTCAAGGTGATGCAATTGCTGGTCAAGACGAGAGGAGGTGACGAACATGCAGACCACGCAGGCGCCGGTGAGGACGCCGGTGCGGGCGCCCGAGGAGACGCCCATCAGACGGCTGCACCCCGATGAGCTCTGCCCGGCCCAGAAAGAGCGGGTCGTGCGGACCATCCGGCGGGACATCTAGCAGCCCTGTGGCTCGGGCGCCCGCGGGCGCCCGAGCCGGGGAGGAGGAGGAGCCATGCCCATGTACCCCTCTGGGCACTCGAACCCCGGAGTAGCTGCCATCATCTTTCTTCTGGATGACTGGCTGAACGCGATGGAGTCCGGCACCGCGGAGCTGCGGCTGCCTGACCCGGAGTACCGGCGTGCCGGCGGCCGGCCCCTGTGGACCGAAGAGGAGCTGGACACCATCATCCGGGATATCGACGCGGAGATCGACCAGGAGGTGAGCCGGGCCCCGGGCACCAGCGTCGGGGCCAAGGCGGGGCCCGGGTTCTCCCGGCTTGCTCTCCCGCAGCGGCTCGCGCTGGTCCAGCAACTGGAGACGCTGCTGGAGGGCTACCAGGACGGGCCCTCCGCGGCAGCCCGGGGCGGCTGATAAACGTGGGGCACTCGCTCCGACGCAGACTCCAATGGAGATCGCGACAAGGACGAAAGCCCTTGCAGATGAGGACACGATGGTAACGGTTACTGACACGCAGCACGAAGCGCCCTTTGTCGCCCGGGCCAAAACCATCCCTGCCCAGGGCGGCACCTATTACCTCTTCAGGGACATCGATAGCGCCGAAGCGGAGCGCTGCTGCGCTGCCCTGTGGGCCATGGGCGCCGCCCTGGTCCAGGTACCTGGCAGCCGCATCGCCGTGGTCATCAACAGCGGTGGCGGCTCGGTGGGCGGAGGCTTCGCCATCATCGAAATGATCTACAAGGTCAAACGCGAGCTGGGCGTCCCGGTGGACACCGCCATCCTTGGCTACGCCAACTCCATGGCCGCCGTCATCTCCCAGGCAGGGGATCACCGGAGTATGGGCTACTTCTCCACCATGATGCTGCATAGCTCGTCGTGGCAGGTGAGCGGCCGGGACAGTGAGGTGTTTGGTGACCTGAAGAAGCTGTCGGCCCTGTACCAGCGGATGAACGGGGAGTTGTTCTACCGCCGCACCGGCATCCATTCCCGGGAGTGGTGGCGCCGGTTCATCTATTCCGGTGGGGAGCGTTACCTCTCCGCTCGGGAGTGCTTGAAGCTCCGGCTGGTAGACGAGGTCTGCGAGTTTCTGGACGAGTGTTACCTCCCGTCATCTCCCTTGGAGTAAGAGGCCCGCGATGGCAGGAGGCGTGCCCAGGCCTGGGGTCGTTGACGTGAGGTGGTGAAGAATACGCGGAGCCGGTCACGGCTAGCAGAAGGAGGTGGCGCGGGGAAGGAGCTAATACTCCGGTCAAGGTTACACCCCTCGTAACAGGCAAGTGAAAGGAGTCCGTCATGGCCAACAGTCGTCGTTCCACAGGTGAGATCGCTCTTACCGTCGTCGCTTTAGTGGCTGGAGGAGTGGTGCCGGTCCTGGTCCTCCTCACCGCGGCCCTTGTCGGGCTGCTCGCTCCTGCGGGGCCGGCCCAGATGCAGATGATGCCCAAGGACATGCCGCAGATGATGCTGTCCCGCATCATGTGGCCAGACCAGGTGGGCATGGCGATGGCGATGCCCGACAAGCTGATGCTGATGCTGGGCGGCATGATGGCGGCCCAGCCCGTTATGGCGGGCCTGGCCACGTACCTGCTCGTTCCAGGCATCGTGGTGCTGGCTGGCGCCTACTTCTACGCCCGCGGCCATTACCCGGGTCTGGCGAACTGCATCGTAGCGGGGCTGGCTGCTGGCACCGTGGCCACCCTCGCCCTGGATGCAGTCCGTCTTACGGGCTTCTCGCTGCGCTGGATGCCCGCCAACCTGCCGGAGATGTTCGGCA
>CAZPYZ010000509.1:0-3574 GCA_964590215.1 uncultured Dehalococcoidia bacterium
GGTGGCGCAGGCACGGCCTGTAGAAAGTCTCGTTTACCCGTACCTCGAGGTCTCGTGGCAAGTCTGAGAAGTGCAAGGGCGGGAGTTGGCCTACGTCGATACAGGCTTTGAAGTAAGGCGGTAGGCGTTAGCCGGCCCGCCCCACACCTGAATACGGAAAGCCGAGACCCGGGTGCGGCGCGGAGGCGCTACGCGGGCCGCCGTTTGCGAGGCTGGCTCCGGAAGCGCATCAGGTTCCAGAGCCGGTAGCCCATAGTTTGGCCGGCGTAGTGGCCTACAATGGTGGCTGCGGGGGCCGATGCCAACGACGCAAGATATTCTTGAGCGCATCCAAGCGTGGAAGGAGCAAGTTGGTGCCCATGCTGCGAAGATCCAGCAGGAGGCGCAACTGCCTGAACCCCGGGACGGGCTAATCCGCCACTGGCTGCGGGAGATAGAGAACCACCTGGACTTGACAGCACGGTCGCAACGGCGCCTCCCCGGGCGCCGGCGCCGACGGAGGTGAGAGGCACTGTGGCGCGAGAAGAGGAGTTTCGCAACGGTAGCTCACTCGAGGTGGTCCTGGACGAGTTCCTGGAGGCCGCCCAAAAAGTCAAAGCCGCTCGTGAGGTGCTGTACGGCGGGCTGCCTCCGTCGGATCCGGGAGCGATTCGCCGGGCCCTCAACTCCATTTACATTCAGATCCCCGTGGTGCTGACGGCAGCAGAGACCTTCGAGTGGATGATCGATGACCTCATCCCGTGGCCGGCGGCCTCACGGACGCTGCGGACAAGGGAGGCAAAGTAACTACCCGCAGCAGGTGGTGGACATCATCCGGAAGCGCGGATGTGCCGGGGGCACCACGCAGGCCAGCGCTCGGATCAGCGACCAGTTGGGCTGGGGCGGATCAACGTGCTGAGGGCGCTGCAGCAGGCCACCGGGGGCACGCTAACAGCACAAACTCAGGCGACGTCCACGCCCGAGCCCACAGCCACCACGGCGCCCGCGGCCACGGCAACGCCGGTGCCCACCGCCACCACCGCGACCGCGCCAACGCCCACCGCGACGACGGCGCCGGCCGCGGCCAACCCTGTCCTGAGGCCCTCGAAGGGCACACCATCACCCTCGCGGCCGCGGGATCCATCACGGCCAGCCTGACCCGTCCCTTCGACGGGCTCAGGGCAAGCTAGGCTCAGGGCGGCGCCTGGACCACCAACGCGGACCCTTCGTGCCTCAGGCTTGTCCTGAGGCTCTCGAAGGGGCAGGCTCTCGACCCTTCGGCTGGGCTCAGGGCGGCGCCTGTACCTGTTCCAGGGCACCACCCAGCGCGCCGCAGCCACCACCAGCGCCAAGCTTGTCCTGAGGCCCTCGAAGGGCTTTGTCCTGAGGCCCTGAAGGGCCCGACAGCTTCACCTTCAACGCCCTCGCGGCGGGGAGCTACACGCTCAGGGTCGTGGCCCTTCGACAGGCTCAGGGTGAGCGGAGGAGGGTCGCCGCAGCAGTTCCCGGCGAGCTATACGATTACAGGTCGTAGGGCGGGGCTTGTCCCCCGCAGGTCGTGGCGCGGGGGCTTGTCCAGGCTTGTCCCCCGCACCTCTGTCGCACACGGCCCGCCGGGCATCCCCCCGGCGGGTTCGCGCGTCTGTGCATCTCCGTAGTGCGGGGGGCCCTTCGAGCGGCCTCAGGACATGCTTGTCCCTCCTCCCCCGGCACACCCCCTGACTACCAAGGACGGTTGTTATACTGGCGGGGAGAGAGACGGAGCTATGGCCTTCGGCGTAGAGGACTTCCAGGACCTGCTGCGGCTGCTGGAGGAACACCCCCAGTGGCAGGCGGAGTTGCGGCGGCGTCTGCTGACGGACGAGCTGCTGGAGCTGCCCGCGCTGGTGCGCCAGTTGACCGAACGGCTGGATGCGCTGACGGAGCGGGTGAACGCACTAGCGGAGCGGGTCGATGCGCTGGCGGCGGCCCAGGTCCGCACCGAGCACCGGCTGGAGGCGCTGACGGAGCGGGTGAACGCACTAGCGGAGCGGGTCGATGCGCTGGCGGCGGCCCAGGCCCGCACCGAGCACCGGCTCGCTGACCTCATCGACACAGTAGCGGGACTCTCAGGAGAGAGCCTGGAGTTCCGCTACGTGCGACGCGCTGGCGCCTATTTCAGTCGCATCGCGCGCCGGATACGGTTGCTGGATCCAGGACGGCTGGCGGACCGCCTGGACGGCGCAGTGGACGACGGCCGCTTGACTCAGGCGGAGCGGAACACGGTGTTAGAGGCGGATATCGTGCTGGAGGGGCGGCGTCGCGAGGACCAGGTCGATATCTACCTGCTGGTGGAGGTGTCTCGCGGCATCGCGCGGGGCGACGTAGAGCGGGCAGCCGAGCGGAGCCGCATCCTGGCGAAGCTGGGGCGGCCGGCGTTAGCGGTGGTGGCAGGGGAGCGGATCGCTTCCGAGGTGGAGGCGCTGGCGGCCCGGGAGGGGGTGTGGCGCGTGCTCGATGGGCGGGTGGCCGCCCCGGACGGCCGCGGTTAGGGTGCGGCGCCAGCGCCGTGACCCCGGAGACCCTGACCGGCAGCGTGGTCCGCAGCGGCCAGGCCAACCACGCAATAGCTGTTAGCCTTTAGCCAGTAGCTACTAGCTTCTCATTACCGCCAGCCTCAACCCCATTCGGCCCCGCTCAGGGCATGCTTTGGGCTTTAGACCCGGGGCTTTGGACTTGCACGGACCTCTACCTGTTCCAGGGCACCACGAGATAGCTGTAGGCCTTTAGCTATTAGCTGTTAGCGAGAGCTCGCCGCAGCGGGGAGCTACACCCTCCGCGTCGTGGCCCTTCGACAGGCTCAGGGTGAGCGGAGGCGGGTCACCGAACCAGTTCCCGGCGAGCTATACCATTACGGTGACGCATCCGTGACGGAGGAAGTGAGGAAATGAGGAAGTAAGGAAGTGAGGCACCGGCGCAGGAGCCAATAGGCTGGCTGGCGGCTGATCGCTGAGGGCTGACAACTGAATACTGAAGCTGGGGGACCGGGACAGGAGGCGATCCCCCCGGCGGTCCCCTTGGCATGTTGCGTTTTCTGCTATAGTCGAACGGGAAGTATTGCCTGTTTCGATCGTCATGGGGGATGCTGTGGCCGGACCTCGCGGAGGCGCAACGCTAGAACAGGAACAATGGCCTAGGGAAGCGGTGGCCCTCTGCTTCGCGCCTCAGAACGTGGGCGCCGGTTGGAAAATCCTCGACCGGTTGGGCATTTCTCTACAGGTGGCTCACGCAGGTCCGGGCCTGGTTTATGTTTTCTCCTCAGTGCACTGGCATCTGGTTCGTGGGGCGCTCAAAGACGGCGGGATCCCATACCGGTACAAGGTGGCCCGCGCATTCACTCAGGCTGCGATTCAGGAGCCTTCGGGCTGGCTGAGCCCCTAGCAACCGCGCTGTCCCGTCCCAAGGCCGCACCGCCCGATGCCAGCGTTTAGGCCACGTCTTCGTCTCCTCCTGCTGCTGCCTACCAGATACGACCCCAGCGATCCCCACGCTCCGAGCGAGGAGATTGAGCCGGACAAGATGGTGGAGGTCCAGCAGCGCATTGCGGAGCGCTATG
>CAZPYZ010000510.1:0-3572 GCA_964590215.1 uncultured Dehalococcoidia bacterium
GCCCGGTCTGCTCACGGCCCTTCACGCCGGTGGGCCGCCAGCGCGTCTGCTCGGCTGCGTGTCGCCAGACCACATGGCGGCGGCGCCAGCCCACCACCCTGCCGGCACTCCCCTCACGTCCTGTCCGGCTGGCGACAGTCTACGTGTGCCCGTCCTGCGAGACCCGTTTCCTCGGTGAGCAGCGGTGCCCGGATTGCGGGGTCTTTTGCCGCCGCGTGGGTCCCGTTGGCCTCTGTCCCCACTGCGATGAGCCGGTGGCGCTCGCCGACCTGCTCCCGTCAGCACCAGGGGACGGGGGCGACTCAGGAGGATTGACGGCCATGACCTGACCCTGTTACAAGACCAGATCGTCACCCCGCCCAGGTGGTCCAATGTTTGTGGCGATGGGTGGTCTAATGATCCTGGCTAACGACAGAGGATTCCCTTTGTGACGATGGGAACTTGTTGGTCTGGATCGCGGGTTAAGTTCCCGGGTCGGTAGCCGGTTCCGCTTGAAAACGTTCCACACTTTGCAGTGTGGTTAACCCGGAATACTTCACGTAGCCAACTAGATGGTCGGGGTGGCCGGACTCGAACCGGCGGCCTCAGCGTCCCGAACGCTGCGCGCTACCAAGCTGCGCCACACCCCGAAGAAGGGCATTTGAAGCTAGCTGGCGGGCTATTGCAAATTCTGTTCACGTTGTGAGTGGTGCGTGGGGAGTCGTCAGTAGGTGGGAGCCGTTCCCTACTCCCTACGCACCACGTACTACGCTAGCTCCGGCTTTCAGGTTCACCTGGCTAGGAGGTAGCTCTCGTCGTCCCGAACGCAGCCCTCTGTGGCTGAGCTACACCCCGCAGGTTGGATCATAGCATAAGAAGAGGCGCGAACCGGTAAACGGCGGCCGTCGCGATCGCCACCTCGTTGGAGTTCGCCAGCCCTGAGTAGTATGCTGCCTGCACCAACTACATCAAGGAGGCCGGCCATGCCACGGGTCCAATCGGTTGGACACGTAGGACTATACGTGAATGACCTGGAACGGAGTAAGGACTTCTACACCCGGGTACTGGGGCTGACCATCAGTGACGTCGGCGACACCGGCAACCTCTTTATGACCCCGGACCCGAAGCAGGACCACCATCAGATCGTTCTGGCAACAGGCCGGACCCCGGCCGAAGGCGCCCGCGTGGTTCAGCAGGTTTCTTTCAAGGTTGGCAGCATCGACGATTTGAAAGCCTACAAAGCCCTCCTGGAAAAAGAGGCCGTTCCCATCGCCAGGACCGTCAGCCACGGCCATTCGGTGAGCATCTATCTGAACGACCCGGACGGAAACCTGCTGGAGCTGTACTACCAGACCCCCTACCAGTGTCCGCCTTTCGGCAAGCCCATCAACCTGGAGCAATCCAACGAGGCCATCCTGGCGGACGTGCGCGCCAGCATCGAGGAGAAGTGGGGGACGAAGGTTGGCGTGTGACTTGACTGCATTGGAACCCATCCCTACGATGACAGAACCGTGGGTGCCCTCACCCTGACCCTCTCCCCAAAGGGAGAGCGAATAGGCACAGGAGAAAGCAAGAATGGCTAAAGTCGTCCTAGGAATCGGTACATCCCACAGCCCCATGCTCAGCACGCCACCGGAGTATTGGCACGTTCGCGGCGAGGGGGACAAAACACGGGAGGACCTTGTCGACCCGGAAACGGGCGATACCGTCAGCTATGACGAGCTGCTGCGGCGCCGCAACGGCAGGACCGTCACCGTGGACCGGGAGGCCTTCAAGGAGCAGTGGGCCGCCTGCCAGCGGGGCATTGCCGAACTGTCCAAGACCATCCGGGATCTCAACCCTGACACGGTCATTATCGTGAGCGACGATCAGGACGAGGTCCTGTTCGAAGACAATATGCCCACCTTCTCCATCTACTGGGGCGACACCATCCGCGTCATCCCCAGAACCCCCCCGGAAACCGCGATGGAAGACATCAAGGCCTCGGCCTGGGGCTATGGCGACAAGGAGATGGACGTTCCTGTGGACTCCGCCTTGGGCCAGCACCTGATCGAGTTCCTGGTGGAGAACGAGTTCGACGTTTCCCATTCCCGTTACCTGCGGCCGGACTATATGTACGGCGGTACCATCGGGCCCAATGGCTACGTCAAAAAGACCAGGGTAACGAAGCCCCGGGCCCATGGGGTGGGTCACGGCCACTCCTTTGTCGTGAAGCGCTTGATGGACAACGATCCCATACCCATTGTCCCTATCAACCAAAACACCTGCTATCCGCCCAACTCGCCGACGCCTCGGCGCTGCTACAACTTTGGCAAGGCCATCCGCGCTGCGGTGGAGGCATGGGACAGGGACAAGCGGGTCGCGGTCCTAGCCTCCGGCGGCCTCAGCCACTTCGTGTGCGACGAGGTGGTCGACCGCATGGCTATCAAGGGCATGATGGAGAAGAACGGAGAGATCCTCAGCTCGCTGCCCCGGGAGCGGCTGCAATCCGCCGCCTCCGAGATCAAGAACTGGGTGACGGTCTCGGGCGCCGCCGACCACCTGAGCCCTGAGGTGGTCGAGTACGTGCCGGTGTACCGATCCCCAGCCGGGACCGGTGGCGGCTGGGCCTTCATGCGGTGGACGTGAGCCTGATTCGTGATTCGTGAATCTTGATACCTGAGCCCCCCTTCTTCACCATCACGCATCACGTACCACGCATCACGCATCACCGAGGAGACAGCAGCATGGCCAGGTTAATCCAGGGTATCGGAACCTCCCATACCCCAATGAACAGCATGCCACCGGAATACTGGGGCATTCACGGGGAGTTTGATAAGCGCAGCAAGGAGCTGATCTCCCTGCAATCCCGCGCTCCACTCCCCTACGACCAGCTGGAGGCTGAAGCGGACCCGAAACTCGCCGAGCGCCTGACCCCGGAGCAGTTCAAGGCCCAGTACGACCGGCTTCAGCGCGGCATCGAGGCCGTAGCTCAGGCGATTCAGGGGGCCCACCCCGACACCGTCGTCGTCATCAGCGACGACCAGGACGAGATGCTCTTCGACGACAACATGCCTTGCTTCATGATCTACTGGGGCGAGACGATGAAGCTGAGGGCGGGGGAGTACGGTGGACCCAATCCCCCGCCCTCGTTGAAGGCCGCTCAATGGGGCTACGGCGACGTGCCTCTGGATGTGCCTGTGGACCATGACCTCGGCAGGCACCTCATCGAGTACTTAACCGAGGCGGAGTTCGACGTGGCCCACGCCCGGTACCAGCGGCAGGAGTACGGTGGGTCCATTGGGCCCGCCGGCTACGTCCACTGGAAGCGCGAGACGCCCCCGCGACCTCAGGGGATGCCCCACGGGTTCGCCTACATCATCAAGCGGGTGATGAACAACAACCCGGTCCCCATCCTGCCCGTATTCCAAAACACCTGCTACCCGCCCAACCAGCCCACCCCGCGCCGCAGCTACGCCCTCGGCAAGGCTATCCGGGCCGCGATCGAGGAGTATCCCGGCGACAAGAGGATCTGTGTTATCGGCTCCGGCGGCCTCAGTCACTTCGTCGTCGACGAGGAGCTGGACCGCATGCTGCTGGGCGCGCTCGAGCGG
>CAZPYZ010000511.1:0-3572 GCA_964590215.1 uncultured Dehalococcoidia bacterium
GCTTCTTCAGGCTACAACAATGCCCGGCTGACGGAAGAAAAGCGAACAATCGAGCACCGCATGGAGCAAATCGAGGCGGAAGTGGCGGCGCTGCGCTCCCTCGACCGCGTTGAAGCCGAGGCCCGTACCAGGATGGGCATGGTTCCTGCCACGTCCTACGTCTACATTCAGGTCGACCCCGCGTTGAAAGACAATGCAAGGAAAGGACCCGAGCCCCGACCTTGAGGGAATCGTCCGATACCCCATGACACAAGCGGCGGTTGGCCCTCCCCCTCGTTATCCCGAGCCCGTCGGCTCCACTCAGGGTAAGACCAGGGACGAATCTGGCACGGCGGCGTCGGCGTGATGCAACCGGCAACCGTCAGCCCCTGGCGCTTGGCATTCGTCCTCTACTTCCTGGCCGCGTGCACCCTCGCCCTCGTTGCCCGTATCGGCTTCCTGCAGACAGTCCAGCACGAAGACTTCATTCGCCAGGCCGGCGAAACCCACTGGGCCAGGGAGACCATCGCCTCTCAACGGGGCGCCATCAAAGACCGTAACGGCTATCCCTTGGCGCTCTCGCTGTCAAGCTGGGAGGTCTCCCTCGACTTCACCAGGGTCCCCAGCAAGCAGCTACAGGCCCAGGCTATCGACGCGGTAGCGAAGACGGCCGGCCTGTCGCGATCCCAAGTGGAGGCCAAGCTGAACACTGCTGCGAGGTCTCCCACCCGGATCGCCGAGAACGTCGAGTTCGCCCGCGGGAGGGCGCTGGCAGAGGCCGGACTGCCCGGTGTGGTCATGCAGGAGCGTGTCCGGCGGACCTATCCCGAAGGGAGCCTCGCTGGCTCCCTGTTAGGCTTCCTCGGCCGCGATCGTGCCGGCCTTACCGGCCTGGAGGCCGACTTTGATCGTGACCTCGCAGGCGTCCCTGGCGCCCTCGTCTTCGAGCGAGACAGCGTCGGCAACCCCATTCCTCTCGGCTATCGGTCGGCGACTCAGGCCAAGCCCGGTGGCGATCTGGTCCTCACCATCGACCGCTATCTGCAGCGCATCGTCGAGCGAGAGCTAAGCGCTGCGGTTGCCCGCCACCGTGCCGAAGGTGGTACGATCATCGTGATGGAGCCCCACACCGGCGCCATCCTGGCCCTCGCAAGCCGGCCCACCCTCGACCTCCGGACCTTGGACTTGGCCGATAAGAAGACCGTAGAGCTGGTCCGGAATCGCGCCATTACCGATCTCTACGAGCCGGGATCCACGTTCAAAGTGATTACAATGGCATCGGCGCTGAACGAGGGCGTTGTCACTCCGGAGACGACCCACACGGACAGCGGTCCGGTCCTCAAGTTCGGCCGGCCCATCGATAACTGGGATCGGGTCCACCACGGCACCCAGACCATGACCCAGGTGCTGATTCGTAGCAACAACGTAGGCGCCGTCTGGGTAGCCGACCGTCTGGGAACCGACCGCTTCTACGCTTACCTGCGACAGTTTGGCTTCGCTCAGCCCACTTATATGGGTCTCGCCGGAGAGGCGGCGGGCTTCTACCGCACGCCTCAGCACCAGGCCTTTACTCCCATCGACCTAGCGACCAACTCCTTCGGCCAAGGGATCACCGTCACCCCCCTCCAGATGATCACTGCTATCAGCGCCGCGGTGAATGGGGGCTATCTCCTGCGTCCCTACGTCGTCGAGCGGATCGAGAGTCCAGAAGGCGTGCGTCGGGTCCAGCCTGTCGAGACGCGCCGGGTCGTGTCGGAGGAGACCTCTCGTAAGATACGGGACATGATGAAAGCTGTGGCCGAGCAGGGGACCTCGAACAAAGCCGACGTGCCCGGATTCCAGGTGGGGGTAAAGACAGGTACGGCGAACATGATCGCGGAGACAGGTGGTTACGGCGATGCGACCATCGCGTCCATCGTCGGCTTCTTCCCGTATCCGGATCCTAGAGCTACCGTCCTGGTCAAGCTTGACCACCCGAAGGACAGTCCCTGGGGCAGCCAGGTGGCGGCCCCCATCTTCGCAGCTATTGCCCGGGAGGCCCTTGTGTACTGGCGGGTCCCTCCGGCCCCAGACGCCCTCGTCAAGAAGCCTTAGATGCTCATGGGCGAAAGACCGGCCGAAAATGTGGAACGCAGGCCCTCTCGGCTGCGACGCCGTCATGCTCACCGCGCGTGAGGTTATTTCCGGACTCGGCCCGCTGTTGAAGCGCCCCCTGCAGCCGGACGCGGAGGGTCTGCATTTCGCCCGTGTGGTGGTCGACTCCCGGGCCGTTGGTCGGGGCGATCTCTTCGTCGCCCTGCGCGGCGAACATACTGACGGCCACCAGTTCATTCCTGACGCCCTCCAGCGCGGGGCCCGCGGTGTCATCTTTCGAGACGCCGCGACGAGAGAAGGGTTGCCTGAAGCCTCGCAAGGGGAGGCCCCCGCCTTCTTCAAGGTCGAAGATCCTCTGTCCGCCTTGCAACGCCTTGCAACCTTCCGCCGGTCGACGGTCCCGGTTCGGGCCATCGGCGTGACCGGCAGCGTCGGCAAGACCACCACAAAGGAGGCTGTCGCCGGCCTTCTGGCCCAGTATTTCCCGATTTTGAAAAGCCAGGGGAACCTGAACACTGAGATCGGGATTCCCCTCGTCCTGCTAGAACTGGAGCATCAGCACCGGTATCTGGTGGCGGAGATGGGCATGAACGCCCTCGGGGAGATCGCTGAACTGTGCCGCTTGGTCCAGCCGGCCATCGGCGTTGTCACTAACGTCGGGCCAGTTCACCTGGCGCGCCTGGGCAGCATCGAAGCGATCGCAGACGCCAAGGCAGAGCTGGTGGAGAGCCTCCCCGAACAGGGGCTGGCTGTCCTGAACAAGGACGATCCTCGAGTCACCGCTATGGCCCGGCGCACCCGTGCCTCGACCGTCGCCTACGGCCTGGGAGTTCCACCCATGCCTGGGGGACCGTCATCGGATGAACCTCCCCTCTGCTACGCGACGCACGTTCAGGCCTGCGCGTTGGACGGCGTTACCTTTCTCCTCCACTGGAACGGCCGTTCCCAACCCGTTCACACACCTCTCCTGGGCCGCCACTGCGTATACGCCTGCCTGGCGGCGGCCGCGGTGGGTCTGTGGGAGGGGCTGACCCTGGACCAGGTCGCAACGGGCCTCTCGTCTCTAAAGGCCGAGAGCCGCGTGAAGGTGAGGACGGCCCGCTCTGGGGCAACGGTGCTGGACGACAGCTACAACGCTAGCCCGGCTTCGGTGAAGGCCGCTCTCGACCTCCTGGGAGACATGCCCGGCCGCCGGGTCGCCATCCTCGGCGACATGTTGGAGCTGGGCGAGGAAGAGGCGCGTGCCCACCAGGAGGTCGGCGGCTACGCTGCCCGGTGTGCTGACCTTCTGGTCGCTATCGGTCCCCGCATGGCGCTGGCCGTAGACGCTGCGCGTCAAGGGGGCCTCAGCGCGGTGACTTATTACGCCGAGAAATCAGAGGCACAGCGGCACGTCGAGCCCCTGACGGGCCCCGAGGACTATATCCTCATCAAAGCCTCTCGCGGCATGGCACTGGAAGAACTCGTGGACGCATTGTGCGAGGGCGAGCAAGGTCCCC
>CAZPYZ010000512.1:0-3569 GCA_964590215.1 uncultured Dehalococcoidia bacterium
GTCCGAGAGGCTCTCCCAGCCCAGAACCAGGTCCACGGAGTCCGGGAAGTGGGACTCGGAGTGGGGGTAGTCAGACGCAAACATGAGGATCTGGTCGCCCATCATCTGGTTCACCATCCGGACCATATCCGGCCCTTCATGGACGACGATGCCAGCGAAGAAGCGGCCCGAGGTGAGATAGTCGGTCGCGCTGCCCTTCATCGCCTCGCTGACGTAGCCGATGTAGCCCTTGTGCTCGTCCATCCGTTTCGCCCAGAAGGGCAACCAGCCGAAGCCTGCCTCCAGGACCCCGAAGCGCAGGTTGGGGAAGCGCTCCATCAGCCCTGAGCCGCAGACCGCGGCGACGGCTCGCATCCCTGCCCAGGGATGGGAGGCGGTCCGGCCGATGAAGGGGTTGTCCCAGAGGTCGCGGTAGCCGGGATAGGAAGCGCCGAAGCTATGATGGACGACCGCGAGGTTGTGGTCGCAGGCCGCGGCCCAGATCGGGTCCATGTCTGGGTGGTCCAAGGGAAAGTCCGGTGGGAAGTAGGGCTGGATCGCGACACACCAAGAGGCATTGCCCCAACGCTTGATCTCTTCGACGGAGCCTTTCACGTCCACCGGCGTCGGGACCAGCGCGGTCTTGAGGCGGTGCGGGTCGTAGCTGCAGAAGGAATCGAAGAACCGGTGCTGAGCCCGGATGAACTCCATCTGCACCTCGGGGTCCTCGTGGTGCTCTGCGCCCAAGGAGACCATGAACGCGACGTCGATGCCTTCGGTGTCCATGTCCTTGATACGGACCTCGGCGCGCTCCTGCCCGCCCTCGGTGGGATGGACCTTGCCGCGGAAGGTCTGGAACCGGCGTTTACGGCTGGGGTCCGGCGCGGCCTCGCCCAGGACGCGGATGGCGCCGCCCTGCCAGCCCGGTATGGGCTGGAAGCGATAGTTATGGCTCCACGGCTCCGGGCGCGTCTCGCCGGCCAGGCCGGTCTTGATGGGCACCTTGTACTGATCGAGGTCTGTCAGCTCCTGGATCCGCCTGCTCAGGAACGGCTCCAGCACCTCCGCCGACGGCGTGATGTGGGTGTCCGAGTCGTAGACCTTGTAGCCGTTGCGCATCTCGTCGCCTCCAGGACCCTGGTGGAACCTTGGACCTTGGACCTTGGACTTCAGACCCGTTTACGCCGTCTTCCGCCGGTTCTTCATGTAATCGACGATCAAGTACTCCCCGAGCTGGCTGGGATCGGCGAAGAAGATCCGGCCCTTGTTCAGCTTGGCCAGCGTCTTGATGAAGGTCGTCATCACCGGCGCAGTGTCCAGCATGAAGGTGTTGACGGTGATCCCGTCCTTGGTACAGCGGCGCACCTCGCGCAGGGTCTCCTCCATCGCCTCCCGCATGCTCCAGCCGCGGTCGTAGCGTCCGTAGCCGTACCCATAGGAGTTCGGGTGAGGCGCGCCGTCGGTGATCAGGATGATCTGTTTGGTCCCCTCTTTGTGGCCGCTGAGCATCGCCCGTGACGCCCGGATCGCCTCTGGAAAGTCCGTGCCGCCGGGGTCGATCCAGTTCGGTTCCAGCAGCATGCGAGACGTCAGGGGCAGGACGAAGTAGGAAAACGCGGCGATGTAGAGCACGTCCCGGGGGAACTTGGAGCGGATCAGGCTGTCCAGCGCCATGGCGACCTTCCTGCCCGCCAGGAAGCGGCCGTTCCGGAGCATGGAGTAGCTCATGTCCAGCATGATCACGGTGGTGCACTGGTTCAGGGAGGTCGAGCGGTAGACCTCGAAGTCCTCCAGCGCGAGTTTGATGGGCGTGCCGCCGCCTTTGCGCCGTAGGGCGTTCTTGATGGTCTCGTTAAGGTCGAGGTCGAAGGGGTCGCCGAAGGCATACTGCTTCGTCTCGTCCAGCCGTTCCACGCCCCAGCCCTGGCGGTCGAGGCTGTGATCGCCGCTGATACCGCTCTCGATGCGGCCGAATATCTCGTCCAGGGCCCGTTCTCCCAGCTTACGCATCGCCCGCGGCGTCAGCTCCCATTCCTTGCCCTTGCGACGGATCAGGCCCGCCTCCTCCAGCAGGCGCGCGAACTGCTGCAGCTCCTGGGCCAGCCGTTTCGCCTCCTCGCCAAGGAGCCGCCCGACCTCGTCGACGTCTATCTTCTCGGAGTCGTTGTTACGGACGGCCTCCAAAAGCTCGCGCTCCAGGTCTTCCAGCTCGTTCATCTGCCCCATGAGGCGCATCGCCTCCTGGAGCGTGACGGGCTCGTCGCCGCCGAAGGGCTGATGCTCGCGCCGTTCGATGGGGTAGAGCTGGTCCAGGTTGACCAGGAGGTCGAAGAGGTCTTCCTGGAAGTCCCGGCTGGGGAAGAGCTGTTCCAGCATCTGGTCCAGCTCATGTCGCATCTCGGGGGTCATCGAGTCCAGCAGCGACTGCATGGCGGCCATCTGCTGTGAGAGGTGCTGGGCCAGCTGGTCGACGTTCTGGATGCCCTCCGGGAAAAACTGGCCCCACTTTTTCATGAACTCCTCGAACCCGGAATCGTTGCCCTGGCGGTGCTGCTCCAGGAGCTGGTTCAAGTCCCGCACCATCTGCCCCAGCTGTTGCATCATTTCGGGGGTCATGGCCCCGAGGCTCTGTTTCAAGCCCTGGAAATACTGCTCCAGCACCTGTTTCTGCAGCGACTCCAGCAGCTCCTCGAAGAGGCGCCGCGCCTCCAGGTCCATGAAATCGTACTGCCGGAGCTGCTGGATACGGCCGCCCGCGTCGGGTGGCAGGCTGTCGAGCTGGTCCAGGTGGCGCTGGGCGATATTGTCCAGCATGTCCTTGAATTGCTGTTCCTCGCCTGCCTCGCCGTCCTCCGCTCCTTCCGAGGCGCCGGCCATCTTGCGCTGGATCCCCTCGCGCTCGGTCTTGATGACCTGCTCCAGCTTCTCCTTGATGTCCTGCATCACGGAGTCCATGTTGTAGCGCTGGAGTTGTTGCTGCCGCCGGTCCTTGAGGCGCTCCATCAGGTCCCTCAGGCCCGGCATCTGCCGGCCGGAGGGG
Organism: uncultured Dehalococcoidia bacterium; assembly: GCA_964590215.1. Classification (GTDB taxonomy): domain Bacteria; phylum Chloroflexota; class Dehalococcoidia; order SHYD01; family SHYD01; genus CAZPYZ01. Next base: position 3,020 of record CAZPYZ010000512.1, read on the forward strand.
AGCCGCGCCCCCCGTTGGATCATCTCCCGCATGGCGGACCAGAGGTCCCGGCCGTCGAAAATGCGGTCCGAGAGGTGGTCCATGATCTCCTTCGCGGTGAAGGGATCGATCTGCTGGGTGCCGTCCCAGTGGCTGTAGCGATACGAGTTCATGGGCTCTCCGGAAGGCGTTGGTGTCAGTCGTCGTCTGTAGTAGAGGTAATCCTTGTGGGGTCGATGCGCGCCGCGCCCTCCGCATACTACCGCAAAACGCCGACAAGCTTAATCTGCGAGGCGACGGTAAGGTGGCAACGGTCCGGCTTGGTGGGGCGGTTTGAGAAGACCTGTGGGCCAGCAGTAGGTGGGCCGGGAGTCAGCACCCTCAACTGTGAGCAGATACCCGGGGCGGCCAAGGTATACTTGACGGCGCACCCTAAAACGCATATGACTAGGTGGCACCCGTCCATAGGAGGAACCTGCCATGTCCGAAGTGAAAATTTTCTCCGCCGACTCCCACGTAAGCGAGCCCGGCGATCTCTGGCTCAAACGTATCGACAAGGACTATCTCTTCC
>CAZPYZ010000513.1:0-3548 GCA_964590215.1 uncultured Dehalococcoidia bacterium
ACGCGTAAGATCGTCGGCAGCGTCAGATGTGTATAAGAGACAGGTAGAGGAACTGTCCCACGTGATAGTGTTCATTGAGGTACCGGATTGCGTCGCGGATCATCCCTTTCCGCTTGGCGGGGTCGGTTTCCGCCCGCTGCTTCGCTGCGAGGACGTTGAACGCGGGGTCATCCATGCCTGAGTAGTTGGTAGGATCCGTGCGCAACATAAGCGTAGTCAGGGTGCCGTCCACCTCCGGCGTAAAGTTGCCGGTCTGGTAGATGAAGAGCTGGTGCTGTCCTTGCTTGCGCAGGTTCGAGAACTCCGTGTGATCGGTCGGTGTCAGCACCAGGTTCATCCCGACCTTCTTCATCTGGGCCTGCACCAGCTGGAGGGCGGTGACCCCCTCTTCGGGGTCGCTGGTGGAGAACCTGGCCTCTATGTCCACGCCGTTCGGGTACCCCGCTTCCTTGACCAGACGGGCGGCCTCGGCCGGGTCGTAGCGCAGGATCCGCTTGGTCTCCTCCTGGGTGAACATGCCCGGCTGGGCGTAGGTCAGCGTCCACTGGCCCTTGCCTTTGGAGAAGGTCCGGATGTACTCGTCCCGGTCCATCGCCAGACTGAACGCCTTGCGCAGCCGCTCATCGGCAAAGAGGTACCCGGGGCGCTGGTTGAACACGAGGGTTCCCGTGCGCGTCATGGGGTACTCGTACCTCACGGCGTTGGGGTTCGCTTTGGCAAACTCTTCGCCGGTCTGGAGGGTGATGTCCTCGGTGAACAGGTCTATCTGTCCGACCTGGAAGGCGGCTCTGGCGGCTGCCTCATTGGGGATGAGGAGCCCGTAGAACTCATCCAGGTAGGGCTTGCCCGCCTGGAAATAGTTGGGGTGCTTTTTCCAGACGTAGCGGGTGCCCTTCTGGTTGGACGGCTGGTCCATGTAGTAGGCGCCGGTGCCGATGACGAAGTCTGGAGGATGCCCTCCCTCCATCTCGAGTAACTCTTTGGGCATGATGACGTGGGGGGCCGTCGCCATGTGGTGGGTAAGGGGGACGAAGGGAGCCTTGTAGCGCAGGATCACGGTGTAGGGGTCCGGGGTCTCCAGCTTCTCGAGGCCCTCAATGGGGTCGGTGACGCGAGAGGCCTTCATCTTTTTGTTGGCGAACGGCCCTGTCCGGCCCCAGTAGTCGAAGGTCGTTTTTACGTCTGCGCTGGTCAGCTCTCTGCCGTTCACGGGAGGCAGGTCGTGCCATTTCACACCGTGGCGCAGGTGGAATGTGTAGGTCCGCGCGTCAGGAGAAATCTCCCATCGCTCCGCCAGCTCCGGTCCGATGATGGCGTCTTCGTACTTCACGTCTGGCCCGGTCTTGTAGCCGAGGAGCCGGTTACGCACGTGGCGAGCGATGACGGGGTCCCGGCCTGCCCCGAGCGTGGTATCGAAACTGCTGTAATCGCCACTGAGCCTCAGATTGAGCCGGCCTCCGTAGCGCGGCTCATCCTCCCTCTGGGTGGTCCCTGTCCCGACGGGGACGGGCTGGGCGCACGCCATCGCAGCCAGCCCCAGTCCCGCCATGAGCACGATCAATGGCTTGAACATGGTTCCTCCTCCTGCTCTCCTAGCCAGGTGCCCGGCCGGAAAGCTGGTAACACTGGGGCTCTGCCCCAGACCCCGGCTTCACGCTACGAACTTTTTTGCCCATCTTCCCCCCGGTGAGTGCGGCATTCCGGCCGCCCTCCAAGGGCCTACTTGCTCAGCCAGGTGCCGAACAGCACCCCCTGGGTGCGGTAGTCGGCGTTGGCAAACATGTCCTTGACGTGGCCGTGAATCACGATGGCCTGCCCCGTGCGGTAGGTAGGGATGGCCAGGGCCGACTCGTTCAGGTACCGCAGCACCTCCCGCAATACTTGCACCCGCTTCTCCGGGTTCCCCTCCCTGCGCTGGGCCCCGATGAGCGCGTCGGCCTTGGGATCTGCGATCTGGTTGTAGTTGGAAGCGCCCCCGGACCTGGCCGCGAGGAACAACTGCCCGTCCAGGTCTGACCGCTGGGCCTCACTGAGCCAGCAGATGTCGCAGTCGAAGCGCCGCCGCCGCAGCGTCATCTCCGTCTCGTTCAGCGGCTTGAGGCTGATGTTTATCCCTACCTTCTTGAGCTGGGCCTGCACCAGCTCCGCCGCTTTGACCACCGCCTCGTTCCCCTCGGAGCTGTAGATCATCTCTGCCTGAATCCCCCCGGAGAACCCTGCCTCGGCCAGCAACTGCCTAGCCTCATCGGGGTTGAACTTCACGAAGCCTTTGATCTCCTCCTGGGGGAACAGGTCGTCCCGCACGTTGGAGAAGGCCAGGGCCCAGCCCCCGGTGCCGCCACCGGCCACCTTGATCAGTTCGTCCCGGTCCAGGGCCCGAGACACGGCCAATCTGACCTTGGTGTTATCGAAGGGTGGGCGCTTGAAGTTCGGGGCCAGGATGGCCGGGGTGCTGGTGAAGTCGATGGACCATGCCCCGGCGACGGCGCGTTTCACCTCGTCCGACACCGTTGCATCACGCGTCCCCACGTAGTAGTCAACCTGCTTGGCCTTGAACGCGGCCTGACGGACGGAGTCGTCCTTCATCACAATGAGGTCGACTCCGTCCAGGTAGGGCCTGCCCTCCTCGAAATACCCGGGGTGTTTCCGCAACACCCAGCGGGTGCCCTTCTGGCTTGCGGCCGGGTCCAGTTGGAAGGGCCCGGTGCCGGCGATCCGGTCCTTGAAATGGCCGTCCTCCTGGTAGATCTCCCGCGGCATAATGGGGTTTTCCGACGTGGCCGCGTAGTTCAGGAACGGCGCGAAGGGCTCCTTGAACTTGACGGCGACGGTGTAGGGATCAGGGGCTTCTACGCTCTCCAACCCCTCGAAAAAGAAAGCGTAGCGGCTGGTGGGAAGCTTCAGCTCTTTGAACGCACCCGAACGGGCGACGTACTCGTAGGTAAACTTGACGTCCTCTGCGGTCAGCTCCCGAGCTCGCCCTGAGCCTGCCGAAGGGTTGACCGGCGGCAGGCCGGCGAACCTCACCCCCTTCCGCAGGTGGAAGGTATAGGTGGTGACATCTGAACTGACCTCCCACCGCTGCGCCAGAAGGGGCTCCACTACCGCGTCGCTGTACCCCACGTTGGGGCCTGTTTTGAATCGCATCAGGCTGGAGTAGGCCCGTTTGATCACGTAGGGGTTGGTAATAGAGGAGCCGGTGTAGGTCATGTCGTAGTCCCAGGGGTCCTCGGTGACCGGCTCCCTGAAGGTACCCCCGGCCCTGGGAGCCTGGTCTGCTGGCGCCGTAGGCGGCGGCTGCACCCCCGAGCAGGCCAGCGCCAGCAGGGCCGCGGCCGCCAGTGCATTGCCCCGAAATCTCCCTGTCCCTTTCATCACAGCCCCCCTTCGCCCGCTCTGAGGACCGCGCTCCGGCCCTCGCCGTACCCGGCGCCTTGTTGCGTCCGGAGTCGCTCCCCCGGGCCGCCGGTCAACAGTCAGGCGCCTCTCGGTCGACCCAAGCGTGCTGGAAACCGTAGTAGTTGGTGGAATTGTGGTTGGGGTACATG
>CAZPYZ010000514.1:0-3543 GCA_964590215.1 uncultured Dehalococcoidia bacterium
GGCGTACGGTGGCCATGCCACGCCCGGGCTGTGGTAACGGCCGCCTCGCCTGGGCGGATGTGCAGCGGACCATCACTCCGCTCCTGGATGACCGCTTCCTCGTCTGCTCCCGGTGACGGCATGGGATGGGATCTGGCCCGCCATGAATCAAGCGACCTGACTGAGCACACCGTCACTCATCGCACCCGAAAGGAGGCAGCACCCATGGCATCCCTCAATCGTGTCATCCTGCTCGGCAATCTCACCCGCGACCCCGTCCTGCGCTATGCCAGCACCGGCACCCCCATCGCCACGCTCTCGCTCGCGGTCAGTGCGTGGCGCGCCGCCGATCCCCCCTGTTATATCGACATCACGGTCTTCGGGAACCAGGCGGAACCCTGCAGCGAGTATCTCACCAAAGGCCAGGCCATCCTGGTGGAGGGCTCGCTGCGCTATCGCACCTGGGAGAGCCCGGAGGGCGTGCGCCATGCCAAACATGAGGTCGTCGCCCGGCATGTCGAGTTCCTCTCGAAGCCCAAAGCGGCGGCCGAGGCCGGCGACGGATCAGTACCCCCGGCCGGTCCGGAGGAAGAGGTCCCCTTCTGAACAGCCGTGGAGAGTGTCACAGCAGTGGCGAGTGATGAGTCGGTTGTCTGTGACTCACCACTCACCACTCATCACTGTTTGTAAGGAGCCTTGCTATGACGACCAACGGCCAACCCTCGAAACCCTCGATCACCGAAGTGGCACGGCGCTACCATGCGTGTGCCCTGGCAGTGGCTACCACCTTTGGTATCTCGCTGGAAGAAGCGGTGAGCGAACGGCGCGAGATCTGCACGGCGATCTTCATGCAAGCCTCACGCGAGGGGCTGAAGCTCCCCGCGACCGTGGAGCTGCCAACGCTGGCGACGGTGCCCCCCTTGCTCTTTCCCACGAACGGCGGCCCCCAGGCCGAAGGCGCGTCGCCTGATCTCCCCGCACCCCCGGTGGAGGACCTCTCCCATGACGACGACCCATATCCATCTGTCCCGTGAGGTGACCTGCACGCTGCACCAGGGCGACCGCTGCCAGTGGCTGGACATCTCCGATGCCCACGGCAACGCGGTCGTCGTGTTTGCCAGCGATGCCCAACTGCTGAGGCTCGTCCACACGATCACCGGCGTTCTGGCCCGGAAGGAGGAGACCACGCATCATGCCGATGCCGACCCTGCTGCACCAGTTTCAGACCGCCCGGCGGCGCTCGGTGCCGCTCATCTCTCTGATAACGGCCGACCCGGCGGCGACGCTTGACGGCCTGGTCACCGCCGTGCCGGAGGCCCCGCTGCTGCGCTGGGACAGCGTGCAGGGCCTCGTGGGGGTCACCCCGGAGGCCCAGGCCCTCCTCGCCAGCCTCATCGGGGGGCCCTTCGACCGGCAGGCCACGGCGGACCCGGTGCAGGCCCTCATGCTGGCCCAGAAGCTCCCGCCCGACAGTGTGCTGGTCTGCCTGAACACCCATCGCTGGGTCGAGCAGGCCCCGGTGGCCCAGGCCATCTGGAACCTGCGCAACCCCTTCAAGACCGACGGCCGCACCCTGGTCTTGCTCTCGCCTGCGGGCCTCAGCCTCCCGGCGGAACTCCAGCAGGACCTCATCCACCTGGACGAACCGCTCCCCGAGGACGACGCGCGGCAGCAGATCGCCACCGCGTTGCACGACGCCGCGGACCTCCCCCCTCCGCCGGAGGACGTGCGGCGCCAGGTCCTCGATGCCACCCGGGGACTCTCGGCGTTTGCCGCCGAGCAGGCCATGGCGCTCAGCCTCACCCCCCAGGGAATGGACCTGCCCCGGCTGTGGGGGCACAAGCACCGCTTCATTGAGGCGACCCCCGGCCTGGCCGTCTGGCGCGGCGGTGAGACGTTCGCCGCGATCGGCGGCCTGGCCCATGTGAAAACGTTCCTGCGTCGCCTCCTGCAGGGCCGGGGGCGGCCGGGCGCGCTCGTGTTCATCGATGAGCTGGAGAAAGCCCTCGCCGGCGCCTCGGGCCCCCTGGGGGACTCCTCCGGCGTCTCCCAGACCATGCTGGGCTTTCTGCTGTCGTATATGCAGGATACCCAGGCCAGTGGGCTGCTCTTCCTCGGGCCGCCCGGCTCGGGGAAGAGCCAGCTGGCCAAAGCGGCTGGGCACGAGGCCGGTCTCCCGACCATCGTCTTCGATCTGCCGGGTATGAAAAGCTCGCTGGTGGGGGAAAGCGAAGCCCGCCTGCGGCAGGCCTTGAAGGTAGTGACGGCGATCTCCCACGGGACCCCGCTCTTCATCGCCACGTGTAACGCCCTCAGCCAGCTCCCGCCCGAGCTGCGCCGGCGCTTCACCTGCGGCACCTTCTTTTTCGATCTCCCCGACCCCGAGGAACAGCGAGCGATCTGGGCGATCTATCTTCAGCACTATCAGCTCCCGCCCCAGGAGCTGCCGCCGCATCAGGGCTGGACCGGGGCGGAGATCCGCCAATGCTGCGATCTGGCGTGGCGGCTGGAGTGCTCGCTCCGTGAGGCCGCCAGCTATCTCGTCCCCGTGATCCAATCCGCGGGCGAGCAGATCGACCAGCTCCGCCAACAGGCCCATGGCCGCTTCATCTCCGCCAGCGATCCTGGGCCGTATCGCTACCCAACGACACCGGCGGCCCCGGCCCGAAAGCTGGCCCTCTACGAATAGCACCGCATCCCGAGAAGGAGACCCGTATGGCTCACGACGCTCCACCCCCTAACGACGCGGTCCCCGGATCCGAGTCCGGGGCAGGCCTGGCCTGCCGGTATGCGGGCATCGTCACCTCGTTGCGCATCTGGCGGGCCACCCATCAAGCCCTCTGCCTGGCCCTGCGCCATCCCGCGTGCCCCCCGCAGACCATCGAACCCGCGCGGGAAGCGATCGTCGCGATCGCACACGTCCTCCTGGCCGGCGGGGTCGTCACCCCCGAGGACCTCCTCCGCCTGTACGGCCAGGAAACCGCCGCAGGTAACCCGCACCTCCGGTGCTTCGGCTATCACCCCAACTGATCCGATGCCATCTGGGACGGTATGCACCGGGGACGCGTGTGCGGAGCACCCGTCCCCCTCACCCACGACCCTCGCACCGAAAGGAGGACCTTTTGTCCCATCTCACGACCATTCGCACCCAGATCACGTCGATCGACGCCTTGCGCCTGGCCTGTGCGGCCTTGGGCGTGCCCGTCACCCGTGGCGGCTGTGCCCGGTTCTATGCCGGGCTCTCCGAGCCCTGCGACTATGTCATCACCTTGCCCGGGCGCTATGATCTTGGGCTCACGTACCAGCAAGCCTCGGGGACCTTCGCCTTCGTCGCCGACGTGGAGCTCTTGAGCGGCTCGTTCGGGAGCCGGGATCCCGGCCGGCAGTTCTTAGGCGAACACGCGGGCCGTCTCACACAGGAATATGCGTACGCCGTCCTGCAGCTCGAGGCCCGCCGCAAGGGCCTGCAGATCGCCCGGCAGACGCAGCCGAACGGCACGATCCGCGTTGTCTTGCAGGGGAGGAACCTGTAATGGTCCAGAAACAGCTGGTCATCGACATCGA
>CAZPYZ010000515.1:0-3538 GCA_964590215.1 uncultured Dehalococcoidia bacterium
TGCACCCAGTAGGCCAGCAGGCACAGGAGCAGGTGCGCCCGCACCCGGGGCTCGGTGTAGTGGAAAATGGGCCGCACCTCCAAGCCGCTCAGTTTGAAGTGCCGGAAGGCCTGCTCCACGTGGGCCAGGCTCTTGTAGGCCAGCACGACCCCAGGGGCATCTAACCGCTCCGCCGGCAGGTTGGTGCGGAGGACATAGAGCCCGTCCAGGGCCACCTCCCGGGCGATGGACGCCTCGTGGCGGGCGTAAGTGAAGCAGGGGGTGGGGACCGGTGTTGGCGGGCCATGTGATGGACGGAATAGAAAAAATCGTAGCCGAGACGCCAGTCCCGCGAGAGGACGTCCAACGGCTATGTGAGCTGAGGGATGCTTTGGCTCGGTGCGACTCCAATCTGTGGTTGAAGTTGAACACTTGGGGGGCAGCATGACCACTGGGGCGCTACCCGTTGGCGTGCCTCCTCAGCAGCACATGGTGCCCCAATATCTGGTTCGTGTCGACGGCCAGGTGTATTTAGTTTCCGAGGACTGGCTCGCACCAGAGTAGGGGCTGCCCGGTTCTCCCCGCTGAGTGCAAGGGTGCCTCCGGAGTTGATTCTTAGGGTTATACTCTTGGTATGAAAACGGCAATTTCTATACCGGATGGCCTTTACCGGGACGCGGAACGACTGGCGGCTCAGTTGCGCAGATCGCGCAGCCGCCTCTATGCCGATGCCTTGAGAGAATACCTCGCCCGCCACGGCTCCGGAGCAATCACCGACGCGCTGAATCGCGTGGCAGACGATGTGGCCCCGCAGCGTGACCCCTTCACCGCAGCAGCGGCTGCCGGTCTGCTCAAGCGCGTTGAGTGGTGATCGCCCAGGGCGAAGTACGTTGGACGGACCTGCCCGAACCGGCCGGCTCCGGACCCGGCTTCCGGCGCCCCGTCGTCATCGTGCAGGGAGATGACTTTAACCGCAGCCGCATCGCGACCGTTGTCTGTGTCCCCCTTACCACCAACCTCCGATGGGCTGAGGCCCCGGGCAACGTTCTTCTGGTGGCAGCATCGACCGGGTTACCTCAGGACTCCGTTGCCAACGTATCCCAGATCGTCGCCATCGACCGGCGGCTGCTCTCGGAAGCGGTGGGCAAAGTCCCCCATGGAGAGCTTCAGCTGATCGTGGCCGGCATTGACACGGTACTTGGCCGCTAACAAGGCAAAGGGGCACCGCATGCCATGCCCCGGACACATTCCCCGATGGGCTACTCCCGCTTCAGCGCCCGCAGCATATTCCGGCCCAGGATGTTCTCCCGGTCTCGCTCGGAAAGGCCCTCCTGGGCGATGATGCCCTTCACCATGTTGGGCAGCCACTGGTACTCGGGGTGCGGGTAGTCGGTGCCGAAAAACATGTTCTCGCTGCCCATCATCTGCACCAGGGCTGGAATGTTCTCCATCGACTCAACGGCGGTGAAGCAGTGCTTCTTCATCAGCTCACTGGGGCGGGTCCTGGTGCGGGCGCAGGCCGGCTCGATGAAGAAGGAGCGGTCGCAGCCCAGCATCGCGTAGGAGAGCCAGCCCGCCCCGGCCTCGAAGAAGCAGAAGCGCAGGTTGGGGAACTCATCCAGTACCCCGCCCAGGGTCAGCGCGGCGCAGTCCATCGCATATTCCAGGCCGAACCCCAGGTACGTGCCGATGTGGAGCCGTCGCATCCGCTCGTAGCCGACCATGGGATACCGCGGTGGATGGTCGACTACGGCGGTGCCGCCGCTGCAGCCCTGGGTGATCTGGTGCACGAAGATGGCGATGTCCAGATCGTTCACCGTCTCCCAGAAGGGGTACAACTCCAGGCTGTCGTAGTTCTTGCCGAGCCAGTTGCCGGGGAGCATCAGGGCCTGCAGCCCCAGCTCCTTCACCGCCCGGCGGACCTCTTTGCGGGACTCCTCGAGGTCGTCGAAGGGAACGATGGCCGTCCCGATGAACCGGTCCGGGTACTGTCTCTGGGCCTCGGCAGCCGCGTTGTTGTAGGCCTTCGACAGAGCGACCCGGATAGCCAGGGGCCGGTCGCCGCCGGAGGGCGATCCACCGTAGGGATGGCTGAAGACGCCGTTGGGAATGAGGACCTGCAGGTCCACGCCCAGCTCTTGCCGCATCGCCTTGATCCGGGCCTCGGGGTCCCGGTGGGGGTCCGAGCCCCGTCCGTCGGTCCGCTCGGCTCCCGGCCGGAAGGAACGTGGGTCCATGAACCTGGCCACGTCCCGGACGTACATATCCTTCTGGGTGGAGGTCAGCCCCTCCGGGAGCAGGTCGATGAGAGACTCGGGTTCGACCCTGGGAAGGAAGTGGGAATCGCAGTCGACGATCTGGGTGGCAACTTCAGTCGCCATGGCGTTTACCTCCATGTTCGAGTGACCCGATGATACGCCTTAGGTACGTCGAAACAAAGCCGTTAGGATCTACCTGGCGGCATCGATGTCCAGGGCGAGTAGACCGCATCGACCAGATAGGCGCACTTGCGCCTCGCATCCGGGGGGCTGTGCTAACCGCTGGTCAGCTTGAGCAGCCACTCCTGCGTCTCCCCCACCCAGGGGAGAAGCTCTTCTTGGGTCGGGTCTGGGTAGGTGACGCCTGGCTTGCCGGCGAATCGCTCGGAGACGATGGGCACGTCCGTGCGGGCGCTGTTGGCCCGGGTGGCGGCGCTCCAGGTTTCCCCCGCCTCCTTGGTCAACAGCCAGTTGACGAACAGCTTGGCCGCGTTTGGGTGAGGCGCACGGTTGAACAGCGCCACAATATCGCCGCCCCCGTAAGCAGAGCCGGGGAGGTCTAGGTTCTTGACGTGGTTGGCCACGCCCTGGTCGATGAACTCCTGCAGCACGAAGGGATGGATGCCGAAGGCGATATGGGCCCGTCCCCGCACAATCGCTTCCACGGCTTGCCGGCGGTCCCTGATCTGCTGCGGCTGTTGGTCCACCATTAGCCGCTTCACCCAATCGTCTCCCTTGGTCTTGCGCAAAACGCTGCTTGGCGAGTACACGTACCCCTGGACGACCTCGCTCATCGCAATCTTGCCTTTCCATTTCGCGTCAAGGAGGTCGTCCAGGCTCTTGATCTCGTCCTCCTTCACCAGGTTGGTGTTGATGTACACAGGGCGTGTGACCTGTTGTTGAAAGCGAAACGCGAGGTTCTTGGCCGTGTCCGCAAACCTGGCCTCGAAACCGCCGTGCCACACCTTGTCATCTAGCACGTCCGGCCGAAAGATCAGGGGCCGAATGGGATCGTAGGTGCCCTCCGGCTTGAGGTCCTTGAGAACCGGGATCGATGGGACCGCTGCGACATCAAAGCTAAGGATGCCCGCCTGGCGCTCGCCCCGAATCTTCGGAATGTAGGTGGCGCCGTCGGGGAACTGCTGCGGCTCCGCTTCGATCCCGTAGGCCTTGGCGAAGACCTCCAGAGCATCGCGGTAGCCGGTGCCCACGGGCAACTGCACCACCACTTTGCCCTCCTTCCTGGCGGCGGCTACAAGCGCGTCCCACTCTCTCTGCCACGGCTCATCACCACCGGCCGG
>CAZPYZ010000516.1:0-3514 GCA_964590215.1 uncultured Dehalococcoidia bacterium
TTTCTGTACGGGCGCAGTTGTCATGCTGACGAAGGAAGCATCCGGCGGGGAGGCCCCCGCACCGCCAGACCCTTCGCTGCGGCTCAGGGTGACATACGCGAGAGACACCTACAAAAACTTGGTGGATCCCCGCGACCAGCAAGACCTCAGCCTTACGCCGGGCCAGATCCCGGCTGATGGTCATCAACCCGCAGTTATGAGCGATATCATGGCGACCTTCAGCGCGTAGGCGAGGCGTTCTTCGTCGGGCCCGAGGAGATACGGGCGGCGCTCGCATACTACGAGACGCATCGGGACGAGATCCACCGATCAATCGAGAGGCATGAGCAGGCTGCCTCGCGCTGATGCCGGCGCCAACCGCCTGCCTCGACGAATACACTGACCTCCACCTAGGCCGTGGGTACGACGTAACGTCCTTGCTGTCTCGAGCGGATCCCCCTATAAGCGGTCTGTGCCTTAAGGCGTCCTGAACCTCCAGGTCTCGCCTCACGCCACCGGCTCTCCATCCCCCTGCACTCGGGGCCTCACCCGCCAGTAGTAGTCCGTGCCCTGCTCCAGCGGATACTGGCGCCGCACTGTGTAGGAGTTTGGCGGAGAGGTCACCCCGCCGTGGCGCAGCTCCCAGTAGAGGAACGCGTTAGTGCCGAACCCCGGATCCTTGCTGAGCTGCACCTCGTAGTAGAAGAGCTGGCTGTTGCTGTCGGTCCAGGCCAGGGCGGGAAGCAGGCTGGCGACCTCCTGAGTAACGGGCCTGAGAGTGCCGCTGGAGGGCGCCGGGGTGCGGAAGCTCCCGGAGTCCCAGTGGCTCCACCCCGCGTCGTTCTCCCCGAGACCGTTAGGGACACTGGAGGTCCGCACCCGCCAGGTGTAGCTCATCCCCGGCAGCATGACGTAGCCGCCGGCGCCAAAGACCGGCGCCTCTACCTGGTACCGCCCTTCGTTCCCTGAGCCTGTCGAAGGGTTGTGGATGAGGTTGATGCCGGGGCCGTCGCCGTTGAAGGGCACCACCTGGAGCTGGTGCTGGGTGGTCCCCGGCGGGTTGATCCAGGAGAGGAGCGGCCCCAGGTCAGAAGTGACCGATCCCGAGGCCGGGGCCGTCAGGACCGGCCGCGGCAGCTCCACGACGATGGCGAAGAGCCCGGTCTTCGTCGTGCTCGCTTTCAACGTGGACGCGCCGTCGTCATCGCTCGCCTGCAGGCCGGCCCATCGCATGTCGCCGCTGTAGGCCATCAGCTTGAGGGCCCCGGCCTGGCCGCCCGCCTTTTCCCGGTCAGCCGCCGTGTACTTGACGCTGATTGCGACTGGCGCCGCCAGCTCCAGCGGCCTGCCGTCTGCGCTCCGCACGGAGAGGATGAAGGCCGCCGACCCGAAGGCCGACCCCTCCGGCACGGGCAGCGTCATGGCGCCTGCCAGTTCCCTCTCCCTCTGGGAGACGATCGCCCCTATTTCTTCCCTCTCCCCCTGGCAGAGGGTCGCCCCTATTTCTTCCCTCTCCCTGTGGGAGAGGGTCAGGGTGAAGGCCGCGACGCTGCCCGATCCCAGGCCCGTGAGCGTCACGTTCTCCAGCGTGACGCTCACCCCTCCGGTCCCCGGCACCGCGCTGGCTGGTATCTGGACCGAAACCCCGCCTCGGAACAGGATGCAGCCGGCCGCAGGGTCGACGCACTGGGGGCGGAGGGCGCTCCACGGCCGCCACCACCGCCACCGCCGCCTTGGGGCGCGACCTCGTCGTCGGCGATGGTGACGCTGACCTGCTGCACCGCTCCGGCGGTCCCGTTGGTCACCGCCGTGATGGCGATCACGATCGTCTCGTTCCCCTCGAACACGGCGTCCTGGACCGCGGTCAGAGTGATCGTCCCGGTGGTGCTGCCGGGGTTGATGGTTATGATGGTACCCGAAGCGGTGTAGTCCACGCCGGCGCCGCCGGCGGTGCCGGACAGGCCGAGGGTGACGGTGACGTCCCGCCCGGAGACGGCGGAGAGGTTGGCGGTCCCCCGTTGCGACGCCGGCGGCCTCGGCGATGGTGGTCGGGTTCACGCTGAGGATGACGCTGGGCGGGTTGTCGTCGTCCGTTATGGTTAGGGTATGGACCGTAGTCGCGCCCTGGGTCGCGCTGGGCACGCGGGGGAAGGCTTTTTGGGTCCAGCTTTTGCAATCGTGGTCCGAGTCGGGAACGTACGTCTCCTCCCAGAAAATTCGCCAGCTGGCACCGATTGCATCCAGACGGTTCCAGATCGTGTCTGTGTCGAAGTAGCCGTAGGCCCAAGGCTTTGAGTTATCGATCTCCCCCAACGAAGTCCCGCAGGCCATAAAGGCGCGGTTCGGGTTGGTCTGGGTCGGGATGCTGGCGAACCAGAAGTCGCAGACCGCGTAGGTCTTTGCCAACGCGTTGAGCAGGGGCAGCTGCTCCGGTGTATAGGTCTCCATCACCTGCTGGATGAGTTGGATCGCCGTAGTGTCTAACGTCGTGCAGCCGTTCACTTCGGCGTAGTCCTGTGCGAACCCGTTCATGGGAGGGGGCGTCGTCGTCCACGCTTGGTCCAGGAAGAATTGTCTCTGCACGTGCGCGAACTCTTCGCCGGGGTCAGGTGTGGGCGAGTTCCAATAGGTCGCTTTGTTTCTGTCATCGTAGTGCGTTGACGCGCCCTCTGAGTGGGACGAAGTTCCTTTGTGCGCCGCTCTTCAGCTTGACCGGGTTGATGGACTTAGTGAGGTCTTTGTCTTGCAGCCCCTCATACGGTTGAGTGTTGGATAGGGGAATGAAGTGGACCGGCTTATCGCCTTCGTACAACCAGCCGAGAACGTTTGTCGAAGGAGCGGTTCTCGAGCATGAGGACCACGAGGTGCTTGATGGGGTCGAGGTTTGCAGGTGGCGTCCTACCCTCCTCTCAGCCAGGTGTTACTGGACGGCCCGGGCTCGCGTGAGCGAGTGCTGGCTGGGGACCGTGGATGGCGGTACAATGGTGCGGCAAGGAGGGACCGTACACATGGTTACGGAACGCTTGGAAGTCCGGCTGGATCCGGAGCGGAAGCGAAAACTGAACGAGATCGCCAGCGCGAACCGCTGGCCCGTCGCCGAGGTGGTGCGCCGCCTTATCGACCAGGGCTACGAAGAGGTGCTCAAGGAGCGCCGGCTGAGGGCGGTCCAGGAGATGAAGGCCCTGTCCATAGACATACCCGAAGATCCCGAAACGCTGCGCCGCATCCTCCTTCAGACCCATGATCCGAACTACCCCGATCCTCTTTATTGATTCCAATGTGCCCATCTACGCATGGGGGTTCGCCCACCGGCTGAAAGAGCCCTCTGCTCGCGTCCTGGACCTCATCGCGGCTCACCCGCACTCGTTCATCACCAGCGCCGAGGTTCTCCAGGAAGTGCTCCACTATGCTCTACGCCGCGGGGAGGTGGGCCGGCGACTGTTCTCTAGCTTTATCATTCTCATGGCCGGCAGGGTTGACGCTGTCTACGGAACGGATGTGGAAGTTGCGGCGGAGATCACGGCGAGCCAGGCCG
>CAZPYZ010000517.1:0-3513 GCA_964590215.1 uncultured Dehalococcoidia bacterium
ACCTGGGCATGGGCCATGATGGCGCCGACGGGACCCTGGTGCTCGATCACACCGGACATGTGCGGCTGCTGTGGCACAACGCCCCGGAGCAGCCGGTCGTCCAGCGAATCACCGCGGAGATGCGGGGGCTCACGGCCGCCCTCGGGGGTACCTTCATCCCCAATCCCCGCGGGCACCCAGCCCTGGGTCACAACCTGATCACCGTGCACCCCCTCGGCGGCTGCCCCATGGGAGCCGATGCCGATCACGGCGTTGTCGATCATCGCGGGCGGGTCTATGATCCGTCGCAGGGGCAGCGGGCAGTCCATGAGGGCTTATGTGTGGCCGATGGGTCCATCCTGCCGACGGCGGTGGGGGTGAACCCGCTGCTCACCATCGCGGCGTTGGCCGAACGCATCGCAGCGCTTATCCAGCAGGACGCGCAGCTCGACATGACGCCCCAGCCCTTTGACCCCCAGCGATATGTCCCCATTCGGGCCCCCGTGGGCCTGAGCTTTTCGGAAGCGATGTCGGGCCACCTCACCGAAGGGATCAGGGGGGAGACCGAAGCGGACGACCGACACGGCTATATCCTCGGCCGCCAGGAGGGGCGATCCCTGGCGGTCCACCTCTGGATCGCTATCGAGGACCTGGAGGCCTTCCTCCATGACCCCTGCCACCAGGCCCGGGTGAAGGGCTCGATCACCTACACGCCTCTGGGGGGCACGCGCACGGTGGAAGGCGGGTCGTGGTTCCAGCTCTTCGTCCCCGGCCCTGCCCCCCGCATGCGCCAGATGCGCTACAGGCTGCACTGCATCGGGGCAGATGGCCACCCGTATCTCTTCGATGGGTTCAAGACGATCCACGGGGATCGGCCCTGGGCCATTTGGGCGGACCATACCACGCTGTTCACGACCATCTACCGGGGGGATACCGCCGGTGCACCGATCCTGGGGCGGGGCATCCTGCGCATCCGCCTGGGGCAAGTGCTCGCGCAACTGGTTTCCCTGCGGGTCCATCAGGCTGCAGGCTCTGGGAAGTCACTCAAGGCGCTGGCCCGGTTCGGCCGCTTCTGCGTCGGCACCCTGTGGGAAACGTATGGGCGCGCCAGAAGGTTCCCACGTGCACCCGTGTAAGCGCGGCCTGTGTACACACGGACGCGATGACAACATGCCATGAACCTCAGCCCTGAAGTGCAAGGCCTCCTCTCCATGGGCATCGGTGGTGCCATCCTGGGCGTCGTGGTGAAACCGCTGCTCACCTTTCTCTTTCAGGAACTGAAGGCCCAACGGGAAGAGTTCAACCGGTTTCTGGACACCCATGCCCAGCACGAAGAGGCGATTCTCAGTGAGATCAAAGAGACGTTGACGATCCTGAAGGATCGCCTCAACCATGTGCGGTAAGGCGTGAGGGACGTCCCCGCGTCTGGCGCGCGTGGGCTGGGGATCGAGGGGCACCCGCCCGATGAAAGGAGCCTGAACCATGACCCACAAAGCACTGGTCGTTGGCATCAACGATTACCCGGGCACCGAGCAGGACCTTGGTGGCTGCGTGAACGACGCCAAGGCCTGGGCCACCCTGCTTACGGCCCACTATGCGTTCCCCGAGGGGAATATCCGCCTGCTGCTCGACGCTCAGGCCACCAAGGCCGCCATGCTGAGTGGCCTCGACTGGCTGGTCGAGGGCGCCCGGCCAGGAGATGTCCTCGTCTTTGCCTATTCGGGGCATGGAACCTGGGTCCCCGATCAGGGTGAGACGGACGAGCAGGATGGCCGGGACGAGGCGCTCTGCCCGTACGACCTGGGGGAGGATTTCTCGAATCTGCTCGTGGACGATGAGCTGCGCGCGCGCGTTCGCCAGGTGCCGCGGGCCGTGCAGCTCACCATGATCGCTGACTCCTGTTTTTCCGGCACGGTGTCCCGCGCTTTCCACGGTGGTGTGCGTCCCGCCCATCCGGTCCACGGCCGTGCCGATGCCGCGCCCCGCATCAAATACCTGCCTCCCCCAAAGGCCTTCGAGCGGGCCATCCGCGCCCCCTCTCGTGCGATCCATCCGTGGGGGCCCGTGAAGAAGCGCCTCGCCGTCAGCCAGGGTCAGCTTCAGGAGATCCTCCTGGCTGGCGCCAGCTCCACCCAGTTCTCCTACGATGCGCTGATCGGCGGTAAGCGCCACGGCGCCTTCACGTACTACGCGCTGCAGACGGTCAAGGCGGCGAACTATCAGCTGACCTACCTCGACCTGATCCGGGGGGTGCTGCAACGGCTCCCGTTTAATCTGTACCCGCAGACCCCTCAACTGGAAGGGAGCCGCACGAACAAGCGCCGGCCGGTGTTTGCCCCGTTCGGCGTGGGACGCACAGCGGTCCCCATCCGTGGTGACCACCGGAGGACGGCACGATGACCACAACACAGCTTGCCACGCGAATCGCCCACGTCCGTCAGCTCTCACAGGCCCAGGCCCGCGACATCCTGGCCACCATCCTGACCATGCTCTCCGAGGTGCTCAAGGCCGGAGAGCCCGTCAAGCTTACCGGCTTCGGAACCTTTGCGGTCCAGCGCCGCCCAGAGCGCATCGGACGCAACCCCCAGACGGGTGAACCGCTCACCCTTCCGGCTCAAACCGTCGCCGTGTTCCACATGGGCCTGCCGCTGCGCACCGCGCTCAATGACCCCCTCGCGGTGCCAGACTTCCGCACCAGACGACGCGTCACACAGGGGAAAGGAAACGACCCATAACCACCGCCAGCCACGAAGGCTCGTGGCCACAACCGCGCACGGAGGGAACCATGCACAAAGCCGATCTCGTCAACATGATCGTCCACAAAACCGACCTGACCGCACGCCAGGTAGAGGTAGCTCTGACCGCCTTGGTGGACACGGTCCAGAAAGCCCTCAGCGACCGACATCCCGTGAAAATCCCCGGCCTTGGACAGTTCTCCATCGTCAAGCGGGCTGCCCGCCAGGGCCGCCATCCGCGCACCGGTGAACCCTTGACCATCCCGGAGACCCTGGCGGTGAAGTTCAGCCCGTGGCAAGACTTGCGGTTAGCCGCGAAGCAGGCGGCGCGGCAGGCGCATCAGAGCGCCCAGGCGGCCAAGGCATCGAAGCCGCAGACGTCCGCTCACCGTGCGACCCCAAAAACCTCGAAGACCAAGGGCAGGGCGCCGTAACACGGGTGACGCCACAGGGCACAGGACGGCAGTCTAGCGTGTGGGGCCACCTAGTGAGGGACGGCTTGTCTGGATCTGCTCAAGATAGGCCAGAGATTGACGGGCGAGTCGGGGAGAGTCAATGCGCACGGATACTTCGTAATTGTAGCGCAGCGCGCTCTGGGTGAAGTTGTGGCTGCCGATGAAGACGTAGCGCCGGTCGATGACCACCAGTTTGGTATGGGTCATCCGGTCCGGGGCATCAAACTGCACCGTGAGGCCCTGCTGGCGCAGTTCCGTCGCCACCTGGTGATTCGGGGCCTGGGGGGAATCGCCCTCTGGGGGCTGATCTAGGATGACGCTCACCCGCACGCCCCGCTGCGCCG
>CAZPYZ010000518.1:0-3504 GCA_964590215.1 uncultured Dehalococcoidia bacterium
CGTCAGGGTCGAGCGCCCGGACGACCTCCGGCCCGCGCTGAAGGAGGTTCTGGACGTGGATGGCCCGTCCATCGTCGATGTAGTGGTCGACAACTCCTATCATGGATATTGGTAGGGACTGCGCATGGCGAGACAGCGCTTCAAATTAGGCGGTCAGCGCGCGGGCTTCATGATCACGAATATTCCTCTGCGTTCCAACGACTCCAAGGCTCTCGTGGACCACCGAGCTTTGACACCCCGGGACGCGTGGAAGTACCATTCGGCCAGCCCGTAAACAGACCCGCTTATCCTAGTAGTGCGGCCGGAAAGCCGCACTCAGTCGAGGGAGACGGGGCAAACTATCGCTGCGTGAACCTGGGGTCTGGGGCGCAGCCCCAGTGTTACCGGCTTTCCGGCCGTGCTTCCAGGCTGTAGTTCCGCCATTTTGGGTAGACGTGCCGATGTTTGCCACATGTCGGGGCAAACTGATGAAAGAGCGGCGCCTCCCGCCATATGATGGGGTTATGAGACACCATCGAAGGGAGGAACCGCTCTTGGACCCCATCTTACCGGAAACCTTCGGCGCCCTGATGCTGGCCTTTCAGACCGCGTAACGGTCTAACAGGTCGATGTCGCTATCGAGCCGATGATCCCCACGGGCGTAGGAGCCGAAGACGCCAAGATAGGCGACATCGCTCTGCTCACAGATCCCCGTCAGGTCTGGACTGTCCAGAGGCACGTCCATGCCAGTCATTGCATCAACGACTCGCATGGCGTTCGCCAGCTACTGCACCTTCCCCAAGGCCTTGAGCACCCGCTCCGCGCTGACCGGCAACTCGTACACTCGCGCGCCGACGGCGTCGTAGACCGCGTTGGCCAGGGCTGCGGCGCCGGCGATGATGGAGGGTTCGCCCACGCCCTTGGCGCCGTACAGCTCCTCGAGGCCTTCGCCGTAGTTCATCAGCTCCGCGCCCAGGGGCGGTAGGTCAAGGGCGGTGGGCATGCGATAGTCCAGCAGGCTGGGATTGCGCAGGACGCCCTGATCGTCCCACTGCATCTCTTCCAGGAAACCGAGGCCAAGGGCCTGGGCCAACCCACCGTGGATCTGGCCCTCTACTAGCACAGGGTTGATGGCCTGCCCCACATCTTCGACGCACACCGCGTCCAACACCTCCACCAGGCCGGTGTCCGGGTCGACCTGGACCTTCACGGCCGCGGCGGTGAAGGCCGGCACCCGCGCCCCGGAGCCCACCTGCCCCCGACCGACGATGGAGGGATGCGGCGTCCCCTGGCCCGCGGTCATGGAGGTCAGCGCCTGCAAGCTGACCGATTTATCGGGAGAGCCCACGACCCGCACCTGCCCGTCGACCATCTCCAGGTCCGCCTCGCTGGCTTCCAGGGTCCTGGCAGCGAGCTTAAACAACTGCTCCTTTGCTTCCAGGGCCGCCATCTGGACCGCGCGCCCGGTGCTACGGAGGCTGGTGCTCCCCGCACTGGAGCCCGCATAGGGCGCTGAATCGGTGCTGCCGCCGTGGACTTTGATGCGGTCTGGTGAGATCCCCAGCTCCTCCGCAGCGATCTGGGCGTAGGAAGTGTGGATGCCTGTTATGTCATGCTGTCCCACCAGGACCGACGCCGTCCCGTCCCTGTTCACCGCGACCATGGCATTGCCGCGGTTGGCGCCGGACAACCGGCCACCGCCGGCCACTCCGATTCCCTGGTTCGGCCCAAGCATGGCCCGGCTCTTCCATAGTTCCGTCTCCTGAAGCCGCTCTAGCAAGTCCTTGTAGTACATCATGCCCCAGCGCCGGCCCGCAGGGGGGACGGTGTCTCCCGTTGCTGCGTTCTTGATCCGAAACTCCAAGGGATCCATCCCCAACTCGGCGGCCATCACGTCCATCTGGGACTCGATAGCGAACGCGCCTGAGGGCTGCCCGGGGGCCCGCAGGGCACCCACCGACACTTTGTTGGTCATCACCTCCAGGCCTTCAATGTCGTAATTGGGAACGTCGTAGAACCCGCCCACGGAGTTGCAGACCGAGGCGATAGGCCCGCCTGGAAAGGCCCCGCAGTCCAGAACCACCTGGGCTTTGATGGCCACCAACCTGCCGTCCCTGGTCGCACCGGTCTTGAGGGTCGTGATGACTTGGGGCGCGGGATTGGCGGCCCGGAGGTCTTCGCTGCGGCTGAACAGGTACTTCACCGGCCGGCCCACCGCGCGCGCCAGGACTGCGGCCAGGGACGCGGCGATGGACTGGTTCTTGCCGCCGAACCCCCCACCCATCTCTACGGTGTGGAAGGTCACGCGGGTCTCGGGCACGCCCAGGACCTTGGCGACCTCCTCCCGCTGACGGAAGAGCCCCTGGGTCGAGGACCAGATGGTGAAATCGCCGTCGGGGCTGCAGTCGGCAACACATCCCTGGGGCTCGATGTACCCCTGGTGGGCCATGGGGGCGTGCCAGGTCCGTTCCACGATGACATCGGCCTGGGCGAAGCCTTCATCGACGTCGCCTCTCTGATACAGCACCCGCTGGCTGATATTGCTGCCCGGGCGCAGACCGCGCTCGTCCACTTCGATGGTCTCGGCGTGATGGATCTGCTCCTCTGAGCGGTCCACCGCGCCCAACCGGCTGCGCACCATTGGCGCACCCTCTTTGATGGCTTGCAACGGGTCGACCACGACGGGAAGCGGTTCGTACTCCACCTGGATGAGGTCCAGCGCTTCCTCTGCCACATCCGCTTCCTCCGCCAGCACCGCGGCGACGGGCTGCCCGTAGAACAAGACCTCGTCCACCGCGAGGGTGGCCTCGTAGCGGGTGCCGGTATCGGCGGGGATGTCCGGTATATCCCGCCCGGTCAACACCGAGACGACGCCTGGATGGGCTTTCGCCTTACTGGTATCGATGCCTTTGATGAGGGCATGGCCGAGCGGGCTGCGGAGGATCCGGGCGTGGACCATCCGGGGCAGCTTGATATCCCCCGTATACAGGCGTTTGCCGGTGACCTTCTCGGTACCGTCCACCCGTGGAAGCCCTGTGCCGACATAGGTGTAGGTTGCCATCTTTCCGCCCTTCGCTTAGTCTTGCCCTAATCTACTACAAGGAGGGCATTCATGGGCATCATCACCCGGCTCTACACCGGTCCTGACGGCAAATCCCACGTCGAGGACATGGATCTCGCATCGCACCCGGACCTCACGAAGCTGATGGCGGCCAAGGGCATCATCTTTGCCAGCCGGGAGCCGGGCTGGTTCAGCGACTGGCACAACGCCCCCCGCCGCCAGTACGTCATCACCCTTTCCGGCGAGGGGGAGATCGGCCTGGAGGACGGCTCGCTGCACCGCTTCGGCCCGGGCCACGTGAACCTGGCCGAAGACCTGACAGGGAAGGGGCATACCACTCGTGTGGTTGGGAACCAGCCCCGGGTGACGGCGACCGTCTACTTGGACGGATGAGGCCCCGGCCTTCGAAGACCCCTTCGAGAGCCTCAGGACGGCGCTCAGGCAACGCCACCACGGCTTGGGAG
>CAZPYZ010000519.1:0-3502 GCA_964590215.1 uncultured Dehalococcoidia bacterium
CCTCGAAGGTCTCGTTGGGCTGGTCGGGGCCGTACTGGAAGACGAGGGTGCGGGCCGCTGTGCTCACCCCGGTGCGGGTGGCCTTGAGGACGCCCGCTTCGGAGTGTTTGGCCGTGCCGTCCAAGAGGAGGGTCTGGCGGACCGTCTTGTTGCTGAAGGTCTGGGTGTCCATGGTGCTGTCGCCCAGGTCCACCCAGGCGGCCCCGTCCCAGTACTGGACCCGCTTGTTGGTGCTGGCCGTGCTGTTGACCCCCAGGCCGGTGCTCTCCAGCCCCAGGCCGAAGGCCCCCTTCCAGTGCTGGTGGGCGGTGGCGCTCTGGCTGAAGACCCGGAAGGTACTCTCGATGGCGACGTTGCCGGGCAAGGTGGCCACGGAGCGGATCCCGAAGGTCTGGGTCGCGTTGGTGGCGTCGGTGGTGCCGCTCACCTTGAGGAAGCCGCCGGTGGGGGCCACGGTGACGGCCCCCGAGGTCACGGCCGTCCACTTGCTGGCGTTCAGGGTGCCGCTGCTGAAGGCGTCATAGAGCGGGTAGACGTTGTCGGCGTTGGCCGGGGGGCTGCCGGGGGCGGTGTTGCCGTAGTAGACGAAGTAGTTGGCGTCCGTCCCATAGGCCGCCACGGCCGCCGGGAGCTTGAACCAGAGGGTGGTATTCACGCGGTTCCAGCCGGAGCCCGAGCCCAGAACCCGGTCCAGGGGCACTTCGCTGGTGCCGTTCCAGTAGGTGAGGCGCGCGTCGTTGCCGTTGGAGAGGGCCTTGCCCACGGCGACCAGGGCGGCATGGTCGAAGACAAGCTTCACGCTGTAGTCCGCCTCGAGGGCGTCGGGTCCGGTGGTCACGGTGAGGGGCTTCCGGTAGTGGTAGGCGGTGTTCCACCAGGAGGTGGGGGCGGTGCTGACCTGGAAAACGTTGGTCCCGGTGCCCAGGGGGGTAGAGCTGACGCCGCCGGCCGTGATCTGGGCCACGCGCCCCCCGAGGGTGGCGCTGCCCCCCACAGTGAGCGTGGCCGTCGCCCGGGTGCCCGGGGCGTTGGCCGTGAGGCCGCTGTAGGTGATGGTCCCGTCCCCGGAACCGTTGAGCAGGAACTGGAGCGCGGTGGGGGTGCCCAGGCTTTGGCCCGTGAGGACCAGGACCACGTTCGTGGCCCCCTGGGCCACGCTGGAGGGGCTCACCGCCGTGATGACGGGCCCGCGCTCCACGGTCACCCGGGGGGCCGTCAATGGTTGCGCCTGGGTGGGCCCAGGCGCAGGAGTCAGCACGGTCACCCGCGGGGCCCGGGTGACGGGGGCCGGCTCGATGGTGACCACCGCCTCGGCCCGGCGCTGGGGATCGGCCGTGCTCTGGGCCCCCACGGTCAACTGCCGGGGGAAGGGGCCCGTGCCGGGGGCAGTATAAAGCCCCGCGCCGCTGATGGTCCCCACCTGGGCATTGCCATTCGGTATGGAATCCGCCGACCACGTCACGGGTTCCGAGGCGGCGAACTGCACCGTCCGGGTGGGGAGCACGGCCGCGTTCGCCGGGGTGATCGTGAGGGGCGTGGTGGAGAGGACGGTGAAGCTGGACGGCGAGTCGGCCTGGCCCAAGGGGGTAACGACGTGAAGGAGGCCCGTGGTCGCGCCCGCCGGCACGGATGCCTTGATGGAGGTACTCGTCGAGGCCTGCACCGTGGCCGCGACGCCGTTGTAGAACGTCACCGAGGTCGGGTTCGCCAGGCCCTTACCAAAAATTTCGATGGGGTCCCCGGGCTTCCCTTGGTTCGGGCTCACGAGCGTGATCCCGACGGGCCCCGCGATGCTGCTCGCGTCCGTGCGCGAGATCCCGACCAAGTTGGATGCCTCGTCCCAGGAGAACGTGGCCGCCGACCCATCCACGTCAATGACCGCGATAAGCTGGCCCTTGGAATCATACAGGTGCCGGACCTCTTGGGCGGCTGCCGAGTCTGCAAGGAGGGCGACCATCAGGCTCATGAGGGCAGAGAGCACGAGGGCACACCGGCCGCTGCGCGCTCTGCCCTGAGCGCTTTTCCGTTCACTTCTTTCCAACATCTTGACCCCTATCACCAACACCCTCGGGCGATTCCGATAGTGAACTAGCCGTGTTTTGCCCTCGACGCCGTGGCGCCACCCAGTTGCTGCAAATTGTTATAATTGAAATCGTCCCCTATCAGTCCTACTCAATATCCACGACTGTCTGGAGATCTCCGACTAAGTACACAAGACCCAATAATCGTCATATGCCTCAGCATTGACCACGCTGAAAGTGAGGTACGTCCCGCCATCCCTTCTGCCCAAGGTAGCCCTGGGCGATCCCGAGCAGGATTCGAACCTTTACGCGGGGGAGTCCTTCCCGCCCCTCCAAGGTCAGAGCTCCTGCAAAGTCACCCAGTCGACTTTGAGCTCTTGCAAGCTCCTGCATGCCGTAGGACCGCATAAGCTCCCCGCTTATCGGGGCAACGATCCGCAGGGCCTCGCACACGTCCCCTGCAGCCGCCCTCGAAGCCGCGATGCGGAGTAACGCAGTACTCCGAATAGTGGTCCCATCGACGCCTTCGTTCCCATCCAGCCTCTAAGAGTTATCGGCGGAGCCTGTCACTGTAAGGGTCTTTCCACGTCAATCTGCACCCAGACCAAAGAGCTCGGGCGAGATTATGGAATCCTTCAGGTATACGCATAATACCAAAGTGCCCTTTGATCATCTTTACGGCGATCTCCTTCTGTGCGAATACATGTCCCATCTTGGCGGCTTGCTCAAACAATTGATAAGCTTTCTCCCGATCTACATGAACCCCTTCCCCGACATCGTAAAGGTCTGCCAATCGAAAGAGCGCCGGCATGTGATTCTGAGAAGCGGCCTTCACGATCCAGTGAATTGCCTCTTGGTAATTCCCCCTGTCCAAGTGGAGTCTTCCAAGATAAAACTGGCCTTCCGCAAAACCAGCATCCGCGGCGTTTTTGTACCATCGGCCGGCCTCTTCGAGGTCCTTCTTGACCCCCCGTCCTACCTGATACATCCACCCAACAAACACCTGCGCCGTTGTGGAACCACGTTCAGCGAGCAAGCGAGATTTCTCAAAGGCCTCTGTATACTGCCCCTTTTCGAGGTGTTCAGCAATTGTGGCGTTCACGTCTCTTGGTGCAGGCGCGGCGACCATTTCTGCTACCTCAGCTACCTCTGCTCGACCAATGGACATAATCTTCGATGAAGTTGCCCCGTGCCTGGTGGCAGAGGAATCACCCTTGGGTTGTCTGACTTACTTACGCCCTCCGATAGAATAAGAGTTGATAACGGTACCATAGTCCATGGGACCGGCAACCAGTAATAGCGGCGGGAGGTTACCTTCGACACACTTCTCATAAGCTTCAAATGACTTGTTCATTTCGGGTAGGCACTCAATGATACGCGTGTCTGGAATGATAATAATTGGCGGACTAAGAAGTGGTGGCGGACCCCCAGCCGGCGGGACAGGGGGCGGCTTAGGCGGCACGGGCCCAGGTGGTTTTGGC
>CAZPYZ010000520.1:0-3492 GCA_964590215.1 uncultured Dehalococcoidia bacterium
GAGCTGGACCTGCGCCAGCTCGGCGTCCTGCTGGAAGTTGCTGCCGGTCTTCAACACCAGCTTCCGGTCCCCCGGCTGGAACCCGGCCTCGGTGAGGAGGCGCTTCGCACGCTCGATGTCCGGCCGGACCTTTGCTTTCAGCTCATCTTGAGACCACCCCAGCTCGGTCAGGGTGGCGGGGAGGAAACCCGCGCGTACCGCGCCGCCCTGATAGCGCGCGATGAACTCCTCGGCATCGAGAGCCAGGGAGATGGCCTTTCGCACGCGAACGTCATTGAGAGGCGGCCTTCGATTGTCGAACCACAGGCCAACAATCCCGGGGTTGAAATGCTCGTAGACGCGCAGCCTGAGGGGATTACTCTGCCGAATCCGGTCCGCCTGAAGCTTCTCGATGCCGTTGATATCGGTCTCGTCGATAAGGCCGGACTGCAGGGCGGCGACTTCTGCCGAAGGATCCCCTAGGACCACGGCCTTTACGCCTCCCAGGTACGGCAGTGCGCGACCGTCCACCCCCTTCTCGTAGTAATCGGGGTTGGATTCCAGGTTATACTCCTGGTTCTGCTTGTAGTCTTTGAGCGTGAAGGCGCCTGTACCGATGGCCACTGTCTTGAAGTCGCCGTACTGCTCCTTTACTTCGTGGGGCAACATCACGTTTTCGCGGTAACCAAGCTGCAGCAGGAAATCGGCATCAGGCTCCTCGAGCCGCAGGACCACCGTGTGAGGGTCTGGCTCTGCGTGGGCGATACGCGTCCAGAACGCACGCTGCAGGCCCTCTCGCTTGTTGTGTTCGATCATCCAGGCGACGTCGGCTGAGGTGAAGGCCCTCCCGTTGACAGGAGGCTTGTTATGCCATTTCACGCCCTCCCGCAGCCTTACGGTCCAGGTAAGGGTGTCCGGTGACATCTCCCAGGCCTTCGCCAGGTTCGGGACCATTACGACGTCCTCGTAGAAGCACTCCCGTGCTTCAACCAACGGCTGCGCTACCTGCCCCGAGGCCGCCGTCAGGGCTGAGCCGCCGGTCTTGGTTGCGTCGAAGTGCTCCGTAGGCCCGCTGGCTCGCAGGAGGATGCCTCCCCGCTTTGGGGGCCCGGCCTCCCGCCAGTGCTCCCTGCCAGGTTCACACTTCAGGGACGCTTTGGATTCCAGAGCCTGGCTCTCGGGGGCCGGTTCGGTCACCCCTTCTCCCGACCGAGCGGCGCCGCAAGCCGTGATGAGAAGGCCACTGACCAGGGACATCGCAACCATCAAGGACGACCGCATTGGGCCTCCAAATTTCGTTCGGAATTTTGAACCGCGGCATTATAGCACGGCAGGTTCCCTGATCCCTGCCTCCGCTCATCCTGAGCTTGTCGAAGGACGAGCCGTTGGGTGCAGAATTTCATTCGTGCGTCTGCCTGTAGGTGAGGGATTACGGAAGGTAACGTGTGCGCTGCTTGACGGCGGAGATGACCCGGTGATAGGTTGCGGGCCGATAAGGAGGGCGCGCCATGCCAGTCATCGACGCAGATAGCCACGTTGACGAGACCGAAGCCACTTGGGACTACATGGCTGGATCGGAGGTCCAATACAAGCCTGCGACCATCACGCCACCGAACATCCATCCTGTCCACGCCAGGGGAGGCAATAGCCGTTTTTGGGTGATCGATGGCCGGGCGCAGATGCGCCGTGTCCGGGACGACCCGAACACCGGCGAAGTCCTCCAGCCAACCGGTGGGACCACTGAAGCGACACGGGAATTGCAGGATGTCCCGGCCAGGCTCCGGCATCTGGATGAACTGGGGATCGATTTTCAGGTGCTCTACCCATCGCTGTTCATCGATGCGGTTACCACAAACCGGGACGAAGATCGGGCGCTCACCAACTCCTACAACCGATGGGTTGCCGGCCGTGCGGCCGAGTCAAATGGCCGTATGCGGTGGATCGCCGTCCCGTCTCTCCTGGACATGGAAAACGCCCTCCAGCAGCTCCGGTTTGGGAGTCAACACGGAGCGTGCGGGGTCATTATGAAGGGGGAAGGGGGAGTAGACGGCAAGACTGTGGTCGATCCCTACTTCTACCCCCTGTACGCCGAGGCCGGCCGGCTAAACCTTCCGATCTGCTTCCATACCGGAGAGGCGGTACCCGACCGTCATCTGCTGGAGCGGTTCACCGCAGAGGACCCTACGCTGCCCTCCTCGAACAGGTTCTTACGAGGCGTTCTGGCCGTTGTTCACGCGTTCCAGGCAATTACGGTCCAGAAGCTTCCGGAACGGTTCCCTGACACCCGGTGGGGCTTCATCGAGGCGAACTCCTCCTGGATCCCTTACCTCATGTATGTCCTGCAACGTCGAAAGAAGAAGACTGCAGGGCGGGGCGCCTTTGTGCAACTGGAGGCGGTCGATAACCTCCTCGCCAGAAACCGGCTGTACGTAACCTGTCAGGCCGACGAAGACATCGAAACCATCGTCGGACACGGGGTGCAGGACCACCTGGTTATCGGGACAGATTATTCGCATCCCGACACCTCCTTCGACCTCCAGATCGTTTCACTGCTTCGTGAACGGGTGGCCAACGGCGAGATCCGTCCCGAGGTGGCCGATAAGATCTTCTACGACAATCCCAAGGCTCTGTACGGCTTCTAGCGGCGCAACGATGCAGCCTGATGCTGGCTCGGAACACCCCCGGATGGGGCCCGGCCTTGGGCGGCTGAACAACAAAGTCGCCATCGTAACCGGGGCCGACAACGGGATCGGCCGGGCCACCGCGCGGCTGTTCGCGCGTGAGGGGGCCCGAGTGGTCTGCCTGGACCTCCAGGAATCGGGCAGGCAACGAATCGACCGTGTTATTGAGGCGGACGGTGGTAAGGCTGTCTTCATTCAGGGCGATGTCACCCGAATGGAGGACTGCAACCGCATGGTCCAGACGGCCGTCTCAGAGTTTGGTGGCCTGGACATCGTGTTCAACAACCCGGGGGGCCGCCTGCGGGGCCGGATACACGAGGTCACCGAGGAGCAGTGGGACTGGGTCGTCAATCTCAACCTGAAGGGCCTGTTCCACGCCGTACGAGCAGCGATCCCCCAGTTCCTTAAGCAGGGCCACGGGACGATGGTGAACAACGCCTCGTCGCTCGGTGTCCTGGCGGTTCCGCAAAGCCCGGCGTACTGTACGACGAAGGCGGCCATCATCATGCTGACCCGCCAGATGGCCCTCGATTACGGACCAACCATCCGGGTGAACTGCGTGTGCGCGGGGCCTATCGATACAGGGGGATCCCGGGCGCCGCTTGCGCCGGGGATTACTCGGGGCCGGGCGGAGACGTCCGAGGAGCGGGAAGCACGGGTGGAACCCTGGGTCGCAGGGCTGCATCGGAGCGGGTTACCGGAGGAGGTCGCTTACGCGGTGCTCTTCCTGGCCTCGGACGAGTCGTCCTTCGTGACCGGCCATGCACTCGTAGTGGATGGTGGCCAAACCATCGACGCTTAGATTACGGGTCCTTTGTCTCTCACACCATGA
>CAZPYZ010000521.1:0-3491 GCA_964590215.1 uncultured Dehalococcoidia bacterium
TCTACATGCACCAGGCGCCCTGGCTGGCCATTTGGCCGGGGGTGTTCCTCAGCCTTGCGGTCTTCGGCTGGAACGTGTTCGGCGATGCGCTACGGGACCTGCTGGACCCACGGCTGCGAGGGGCCGGCGGCCGGTACAGCTAGGACTTTGCCCCCTCGCCCCTGTGACTGGTAGGAAAGGCGCCGCCTGAGGCCGTCGAGGGCCGGATGGGGTACCGGACGCAAGCTCGCAGGAGCGTATGAACGCTGTCCTGGTTCGGCGCGCGGTTATCGGGCTCATGGCTGGGGCCATCAGCAGCGGGCTCCTGGTGGCCACTCTGGGGAACGTCTGGGTAGCCCTGGCCCTTGGCGCCGGGCTTGGGGCCGCTCAGCGTCTCGCCTTCGGGATGGCGCCAAGGGCCTACTTGAGCAGGGCG
Organism: uncultured Dehalococcoidia bacterium; assembly: GCA_964590215.1. Classification (GTDB taxonomy): domain Bacteria; phylum Chloroflexota; class Dehalococcoidia; order SHYD01; family SHYD01; genus CAZPYZ01. The sequence goes on from CAZPYZ010000521.1 coordinate 416, forward strand.
ATGGCCTCAGGCGCGATGGGCGCACCGCTGTGGGCGCTGGTGAGTGTCGTTGCCTTGCCCACGCTGGCCCGGGGCGTTCCTCAATGGACGCCCGAGGGGATGCGAGAGCTCTTTCCGGCCATGGTGGGTTGGGTTCTGTACGGGGCGTTGTTGGGGCTGCTGACCCAGGCGTTCAGCGAACTGGCGGAGTGGCGATTAGGGCGAGAGCAGGGGCCCCGACCGCTGCCCGTACCCGTCAACACCCGAATCGTCATCCTTGGCGGGGGGTTTGCCGGAGTCACCGCGGCCCAGCACCTCGAGGCGGCCTTTGGAGCCGACCGCTCGGTTTCCATCACACTGGTGAGCGACACCAATGCCCTCTTGTTTACGCCGCTGCTGGCCGAAGTGGCCGCCAGCAGCCTGGAGCCCACCCACATCAGCAGCCCCCTGCGCACCATTCTTCGGCGCACCAGAGTGGTGCGGGCCCGCGCGGTGGACGTCGACCTGGAGCGGCGCTGCGTCCGCCTTGCGCCGGAGCCGGCCACGGCCGGCGTCTGGTCTCCTGCTGAGGCGGACGCGGTGCCTTTCCACCACCTGGTACTTGCATTGGGCTCGGTCTCCAACTACCTGGGGATGAGGGGAGTGGAGGAGCATGCCTTTGAGTTCAAGACGCTGCTGGATGCCATACGCATCCGCAATCAGGTGATCGATGTGTTCGAGCGAGCCGACCGGGAGACCGGCTCGGCGACACGAGAGGCCCTGCTGACCTTTGTGGTGGCGGGAGGAGGGTTCGCAGGCACAGAGCTAGCGGGCGCGTTGAACGACTTTGCCCGGGGGATGCTGGTCTTGTACCCCCGCCTTCCTGCAGAGGCGCTCAGGATCGTCCTGGTGCACTCTCGGGAGCGTATCCTGCCGGAGTTGACCGCTTCCCTCGCCGGTTATGCCCTGGAGCGGATGGCGGCAAGAGGCGTGACCTTCAAACTCAACACGCGGGTGGCCGATGCCCGCAAGGGAGTGGTGGTGCTAGACCCGCCCGAGGAGGTCCGCGCGGAGACCCTCATCTGGACTGCGGGGGTGGCGCCGAGCCCTCTGCTGCAGCGGTTGCCATTCGAACGTGACCGGCGGGGCGCCGCGGTGGTCGACCGTTTCCTGGCGGTCCCAGGCCACACGGGAGTGTGGGCGCTGGGCGACTGCGCCGCGGTGACCGATTCCCGGACCGGACAGCCTTGCCCTCCCACCGCTCAATTCGCGCTGCGGGAAGCCCAAGTCGTGGCGCATAACGTTCGCGCTAGCGTCCAGGGACGGCCGCCGAAGCCCTTTACCTTCGATGCCCTCGGCGTGTTGTGTGTGGTCGGACACCATGTTGCCTGCGCCGAGGTCAAGGGGCTGCGGTTCTCCGGTCTGTTCGCCTGGCTTCTATGGCGCGGAATCTACCTGGCGAGGTTGCCCGGCCTGGAGAGGAAGGTCCGGGTGTTGGCGGACTGGGTACTGGAGCTGTTCTTTCCCAGGGATATCGTGCAAACCATCGACCTCGCCGGGGGGAAGCAACCATGAGCTGCGGCGGCGCCGTGTCCGTGGTGGGGACCTCGCCGGCACTAGCGGCCTCGGTCACCTGCGGCGCGGTGGGATCACTAGGCGGAGCCATGATCGCGACCCTGGGGCTGGCAACACCCGTGATCGCGGTCGCACTGGGAGCAACCTACGGGGTAGCCTTCGCCCTGCTGGGCGGCACCAGCATTGCAAGCACCGGTGCAGGCTTGCTATGGGGACTCGCCTACGCCCTGCTGCTCTGGCTGGCCGGCCCGGCGGGCGCCTTCCCGCTGCTGGGCGGCATGCCCGCGATGGGGATGCTCGACGTGGCCAGGGCCCACTTCTCGGAACTCGTGGCCTACCTGGTTTTCTTCGGGCTTCCTCTGGGGCTCGCCATGGGCCTGTGGGGTAGGGATCGGTCGAAGCCAGGCGAGCTACCCTTCAGCCTGGACCGGGCGTTAGTGGTGGGAGGAGCATCGGGCGTAGTGGGCGGGTGGGCCTTCGGGAAATGGATGGAACAGGTCGATTTGTTCCCGCTTGTTGCCGGCCTCGTGCAGTCCAGCTCTCGCGAGACCGGCGTCGCCGTTCACTTCGCGATCGCAACCGTCATCGGCGCGAGCTTCGGGCTCCTCTTCCAGCGCGATGTCCGGGGCTATGGGTCCAGCCTCAGTTGGGGCATGGCGTATGGGATGTTCTGGTGGTTTGTGGGACCGTTGACCTTCCTGCCTCTCTTTCAAGGCGCACCAGTGGACTGGTCGGCGGCCCGGGGTGGCGCCCTCTTCGACTCCCTGGCCGGCCACGCCATTTACGGCCTGTTGCTGGGCGTCACTTACGGGACACTAAACAGACTCTGGGTGGGGTTTTTCTACGAGTCGGATCCCCTTCATCGCGAGGTGGAAGGCCCAGGCCTTCGCACTTTTCAGGCGTTGCAGTGGGGTGCGGTCGCGAGCCTGGCGGGGGGCGCGTTGTTCGGCGTGGTAATGCTGGTTACTGGCGTTCTCCCCCGGGTTGCCAACCTGGTTGGAGCATCATCGCCCTGGCTCGGATTTGCGGTGCATCTGGGGATCGCCGCCGTCATCGGCATGAGCTACGGGGCTCTCTTCCAGTATGAGGCGTCCAGCCTGGGATCGGGCGTGGCGTGGGGTCTGGTGTATGGGCTGGCGTGGTGGTTCCTGGGGCCCTTGACCTTGATGCCGGTATTGTTGGGGGGCCCCCTCACCTGGGGTGTGGAAGCTGCGGGCGCGGCGCTGCCCATGTTGATAGGCCATCTAGTCTATGGCGCGACCACAGCCCTTGCGTTCGCCGTGTTGGAGCGGCGGCACGCCCAGTGGCTCCTGCTGGATCCGCGGTTCGCGGCCCGAGAGGCCCGGCGGCGGCGCCCGGAGGGCACACCTGCACCAGCATTGTGGCTCTTTGTGCTCAGTCTTGGGATGCTGCTGCCGGTCTTGCTGGGCACCTCAACCGGAGGCGTGCCGTACGCGCCGTAACGCATCACGGCGACGCCCATGGACCGCGCCGCCAGCTATTCCCAGAGGCAGTCCTGTGGTGAGAGGTCGGGCCGAAGACA
>CAZPYZ010000522.1:0-3491 GCA_964590215.1 uncultured Dehalococcoidia bacterium
GATGGTGAGAGCTTCGACGACGAGGCCGCGACGGCCGCTAGGGAGGCAGCAGAAGTGGGGGTTACGGTCCACGCGGTCGGGATCGGCACCCCTGACGGGGGCCCGATCCCCCTGATATCCCCAGCGGGGGGCAGCCCGGCGCCCAAACGGGACAATGACGGGCGGGTGGTGGTGACGCGGCTGCAAGAGGACACCCTGAGGCAACTCACGGACCGCGCCGGTGGCATCTACCGGCCTGGCACGCCGGGTGGCCGAGAGCTACAGCAGTTGTACGAAGCGACGGCCCAGCGCCATGCCGCAAGCGAATTCGAGGGTGGGTCCCGAGACTCCTCTGACCTGACGCCGTATTTCGCGCTCCTGGCCTTTCTTGCTCTCCTGATCGAGTGGCTGGTGCCTGAGCGCAAGGCCATGGCAGCACGCGCCGCCCTCACCCCCAGCATCCTTCGCGATGATAGAGGGCCGCGCGGAGCAGGTCGGGTAAAGGCAAGCGCGCTGGGAGGCTTGCCTTTGGCGGTGCTGGGTTTGGCAGGCTGCACATTCGCAAGCGTCGCAGCATTCGAGCTGAACGAGCAAGGGAGCCAGCTCTACCAGGAGGGCCGTTTCAGCGAGGCCCTGGACCGTTTTCGAAGAGCCCAAGTAGAACGACCAGACCTGCCTCAGCTGGATTTCAACGCCGGAACCGGTCTCTATCAAACCGACGAGCTGGAACGGGCGCTCCGGGAGACTCAGCGCGCGCTCAATGCCGAGTCCCCGGAGGCACGGGCGGCAGCCCACTACAACATGGGGAATACCTATTTTCGGATGAACCGATTCCAGGACGCATATGAGGAATACAAGAGGGCGCTACGGGAAAATCCAACTGACGTGGACCCCAAGGTGAACCTTGAGTTGGCGCTGCACCGTCTTCGGCAGCAGTCCCAGCAATCGGGCGGTCAGGGGAACTCACAGCAGCCAAACCAGGGTCAGCCGGGTCAACCGCAGGCCGGCCAGGGGCCGAGCAGCCAGCAGACGGCGCCAGGACGAAACGACCGAAGCCAGGACTCAGGGGAGAACTTGCGGCAGGCCCTACGGCAGGCGGGGGAGCTGAGTATCGAGGAGGCCTTGAGGGTGCTGGATATCCTGCGGGGCCGGGAACAGGAGTTCCAGCGCCGGTACCACGCCGCGCCTTCCAATCGGGCAGTCCAGCGGCCCGAGCGGGACTGGTAGGCCCTGATTCACCCCTCTACGGCTAACCAGGCGTCCACTGGCACTGGCGCACCGGACTGGTGGGGCAGGCTTTCCAGCCTGCGTAGCCTTGGGCAGACTCACAGCCTGGCCCACCAGTAGGGGAATTATGGTAGGTCGGAGGGGTTGCACACGTCTGATACATGACCACTCTTCCGTTCACGCGCTTCCTCATCACGAATCACATGTCTTCACCGGAGGCGCCTCGGACAACTTCCATCTAGCCCGCTCCTGGGTGTGACCTCGGCCCTCCACGCTTGAAAAAGCGTAAGAGAAGCCGCCGCCGGACCTCGCGCCAAGCGCGATCCAACCCTTGCCGCTCCTCCAGCCCTAACGCCTGGTTCCCATACGTCGCGCGAGTGTACCCGCCGGTAATGGTCCGAATACTGGAGCCCGCCTCCGGGACCTGAGCGGAGAGAGCCCGGGCGTACTCCCAAGGGGTTTCATGGCGTCGGTGTGCTAAACGGGAAAGCAACGCCAGCCGGCACATCTTTTCGTAGGTCTGGGCCGGGAAAGGCAGCTTCGAGAGCCCTCGCAGCCAGAGTAGCCGCAGCAGGCCACCCACACCCGCCCCGGTCACCGCGACCGCCCCCACCATCGCCAGAACGCGAAGCCAGGCGTCACTGTCGCTGTTACCGTCGATCTCCCCTGCGGAGCCACCCATCCCCTCGTCGTCTTCCATGGGGAAATCGAAACCCTCGTCTTCCTCGTCCCCGTCGTAGTTGCGGGAGGGGTCTGAGCTGAAGGGCCGGGGTACGGTGGGCCAGTTAGGGCTAGGGTTGAACTCGATCCATCCGTAACCTGGGAAGAAGACCTCGGTCCAGGCATGGGCATGGGTCTCTCGAACCACGTAGTGCTCTTTATCGGTATCCCACTCGCCGGCCACGTAGCCGACGGCCACACGAGCGGGAATGCCAAGGGCCCGGAGCAGCACCGCCATGGCCGAGGCGTAATAGTCAGCGTATCCCCGCTGTAGCGTGTTCAAGAAGTAGTCCACCCCGTCGGCGTCCCGGGGGGGCGGCGAGATATTGGTGTTGTACTTGATGTCCCGCAGGTGCGTCTCAATGGCCCATGCCCTGTCATACGGGTTGTGGGAGTCCTGGGTCCACTCACGTGCTATGGTGCGGAGCCGGTCCGGGAAGCGTTCTGGGAGCTGTAGATAATGATCGCGTACCCACCCAGGGTAGTCGATGCCGGCCTTCTGGAGGCTCTCCACAGAGGCCTTGGAGACCGAGGAGGTGACGGTGTACTTGTGGCCGCGGGGTAGGGTGGAGAGCGGCCGCACGCTGCTGAAGTCCGCAGGGAAGGGCTCCGTTCGGCGGACTTCCACCGTCTCGATCTGGCCGCTCTGAGCCCTTACCCGTTCCGACCGGAGGTCCGAAGGCAACCGGCGCTGAACCTCTTCCCTGCTGGCGATCCTCGGCAGGTTGACCGAAAGGTCTCGGGCCAACCCTTGCAAGTCTGCGGGCAGTCCACGATTCCTGGAGGCGTCGACGAGGTTGAGGGTGTATGAAGCCGGGCGTGCCATCTCACCGTTCGAGATCGCGGTCCCGTAGATAGGCAGACCTCTCATGAAGAGCACATCTGCAGGAAGGTTTAACTCGACGGTATGAGTGAAGGGCTGGCGCTCCTGGAAGTTCTCCGTTGCCCCCGGCACGGGGTCCTGCGGCAACGCCTTTGTGACGCGCTCCGAAGTAGTCCAACCTTGCCCCGAGTAGGTGTCGTAGCTCTCAGCCCGCCAGTAGCCCGGTTCCTCGGCTTGGACGTTCATGACCACATCCCGGGCAATGCCAAGGCGGCCGGCCAGGGGGTTCTGATCACCGAAGTTCACCGCGCCCCGAAAGGGCATCGAGCGCCCAAAGGTATGGAGGGGCGCGACGCGACCGGAACTGACGGAGGCGAAAAGGCGGTCGAACTCCCGCTCCACGGATCGCCACGGCGCCGTGACGTTCTCCCAGAACACCGTGATAGGGAGAGACTGCTCCATAACAGGGCTCCAGAACGACAGGGCCAGCAGGCCCCCCGCCATGGCTAGGACCGGCGCCACGGCGGTGGACCCTTCCAACTCATGCTCTGCCACACCCTGGCGCCGCCATCGTTGCCGCAGTTCCACGGAGTGCATGAGCATCACCAGTAGCAGCGCAGAGAGGACCCAGATCAGGAAGTGGCCGCCAAACCGGCCCGGCAGATAGGTGAGATTCACCAGAAGGGCAACGCCGGGTGAAACCACCGCCAACCAAGCGTTGTGATGCCGGTAGAGGAACCAT
>CAZPYZ010000523.1:0-3489 GCA_964590215.1 uncultured Dehalococcoidia bacterium
TAAAGGCGCGCCTCCACCACCAGATGCTTACCTTCGTCAGCATGACAGAAGCCGCCTTTTCATTCGCTAGAGAATGGCCGGGAGGCTCCAGTGATGCCTCAGCATGACAGGGGGGCGCTTTCATCCTTGGAGCATGGCCGAAGGCCCAGAGCATGCCTCTCAATGACAAAAGTCGCGAGCTCGCTGTCTATCACAGGCCTGTCTTTGTCCACGACGCGCGGGACCGTAACACTGGCCGCCGCTGTCGAGCAGTAGGGCGGTCCTGAGTCGTGGAAAAGAAGAGTCGCTCCGAAGTGAACAGGGGATTCGTAGCGCTCCTGACGCTCCTCTGCTTGCTGGCCTTCGCCGCGTACCTCTCCACCCTGGCCCCAACCATCACCTGGCGCCACTGGGGCATTGATACCGGCGAGCTGGCGACGGCCGCCCACCGTCTCGCCGTCCCGCACCCGTCCGGTTACCCCGTGTACCTGCTCCTGGGTAAGGGCTTCACGCTCCTGCCCTGGGGCAGCATCGCCTATCGAACGAACTTGCTGTCTGCGTTCTTTGCGGCTGCGACCGTGGGGGCCGTGGCCTGGAGCATTTATCTGAGCCTGGCAGCAACGGAGATGAGGGCCTGGCCGGGGGCCATCGGCTCCCTCACCGGCGCCGCCATGTTTGCCTTCTCCCCCACCTTCTGGTCGCAGGCCGTGATCACCGAGGTGTACACCTTGCACACCTTCCTCCTGGGCCTGCTGCTGCTCCTGCTTGTGTCCTTGCCACCCCGCCCAGGGACAGATCCACAGATTTCACAGATTGTGCAGATTGGGGGCCCCTCCCCTCCGCGCCCGAAGACGCAAGGGGTGGGAGAGGAGCTTCCTGATGGATCGCGGAGGGGGGTGACAAGAGGGGGGTTGGCGCGGCTGCTGGCATTGGCGGCCGTCTCGGGGCTTGCTCTGGGGAATCACGTGACCTCGGGCCTGGCTCTGCCCGGTGGTGCGATCTTCCTATACCTGAACGGAACGGGCGTTCTTCCTGTGCAGAGAGCGCTGTGGGCGGCCCCGGTGTTTCTTGCGAGCCTCAGTCCCTATCTTCTGCTGGTCCTGCGTTCTTGGCAGGGCGCGTGGCCCACCCTGTGGGACACCAGCACGCTGCCGCTGCTGTGGGAACACGTGACGGGAGGCCCCTTCAAAGGGTTGCTGTTCTCCTTTCCGGTGGACATCGTCCTGTCCCGGCTGTCCGCCGCGGCGACCTTCACCCTGGACCAGTACGGCGTCCCTGGTGTGTTGCTCGCCACAGGCGGATTGTGGTTCATGGCCCGGCGAACGCGCCCGCTCTTTGCCTTCTGGCTCCTCACCAGTGGCGGCACGGTGGTGTTCGCCCTGAACTATCCGGTCTTCGATTCCCAGGTGTATCTCCTGCCCTTTTATCTTCTGCTGGCGGTGGCGTTAGGATGGGGGGCCGGCTTTCTAGCCCTGTTCATCCAGGAGGTTGCGCCTATGGTGCCCTCTGTTGCCCCGCGGTTACCGCAGGGCGCCAGCAGGCTTGTGGGGCTCCTCTCTTTGGCGTTGTTGGTGCTTCCCGTCCTGTCCTATGTGGCCACGCGCACGAGCGTCGACCTCTCGAAAGATTGGGAGGCCTACTCCTTCGCTCAAGACACCCTCGACACGCTGCCTTCTGGCGCTGTGCTGTTGAGCTGGGGAGGTGAGGAGACGTTCGCGCTGTGGTATCTGCAGCATGCGGAGGACGTTAGACCGGACGTGATGGTGGTCGATGCCAGGTGGAGCCGGGCGGCGAACTATCAAAGGGCCTTGGAGCGGCGCTACGGCGACGCGGTACCCCCTGAGGGGACCCCGGACTACCTGCAACGCCTTATCGAGACAAGGCCGGCCCGAGACGCGATCTATGCCACCACTGCGGCTGCAGCCATGTCACCCGAGATCGATCCCGTCGCCGAGCCCGGGCGCATCCTCTACAGGGTGCGCCGTGGCGCTGGGAATTAGGGAGCGGCTAGCTCAGCGCCGGTGCCAGGGGTGCGGGTCAAGACCGCGAGACCGGAACCAGTAGTAAATCTGGTCCCAGTAGATCTCGGGGTCGATGTCCAGCACATCGCCGCCTGGCTGTGCCCGTGAAAGCACCAGCTCTCCCCATCGCAGGGGATCGCGCTGGTCCACGTCGGTCTCCAGGCTGTAGACGGCGGTATCCAGCCCCATCATTTCGTTCAGGAAATCGGTGAGGCGTCCGCGGTCGGCGTCCCAGGCTTTCAGGACGGTGTCGCCGGCCTCGCCGTACTCTCTCACGAACAGGAGGGCGTCGTCGCCCTTGCCCTTGGTTCGCCACTCGATGCGCGCAGTCATTATCACTCCGCCGATTGTCTGGCCGATCGATCTCTCCTGAAGAGTGTTCAGTATCTCGGTCCGGTCAGGAGGTCACGGCCGGCCCCTCGCTGACGTTACTGACAAAGGGACGGTTCTGACGAACTATAAGAAGGTGTTGAGCACCTTGGGGATCATCACGTTCATGGTGATGATGATCTTCCGCTTGGCAAGCTTGAACCTGGTCTCGGGGTCCCGCCGCAACACGTCCTCGCGCCGCCCCACGAAGTGGTTCACCTCGTCCTGGAGGCGGTTCTGGTAGCAGAAAAACTTGCTGTTGACGCGGATCTCGTCCCCCTCCACGCCAACCACTTCCACGTTGGAGACGATGTGCTCGAACCGGGAAACCGGCTCTTCGGGCCAGTGGACACCGGTCCTCAACTGACGGATCCGCCCCGCCAGGATGTCCTTGCCTTCGTCGAACCAGTTGATCTCGCTGTCCTTGTCGGTGAACTCCAGGTCCCAATCGCCGAACTTGATGTTGCGGCGCATGGGCATCCAGTAGTCCAGGTCCTCCGCCAGCAGGTCCAGCCACTCCTCGAACCGGCGCTCGTCGAGCAGGCGTGCCTCTTTGTACAGGAACTGCTCGATCTCCTGCTGCAGTATCACCCGCTCCAGCGTCGCGCTGTCCACACTCATGACATCTACCATCGCGTTGCTCCTAAAAGCCTAGCCGACCGGTCGCCCCTTTTACCTCGTTGAACATCACGTACTCTTCCTGCCCCACCTTGGATGGGTCCTGGGGATGCTCCTCGAACCTGACCAGGACCCATCCACCGTCATGGGGGTTGGCGACGACCTCGCCGACCGCCCCGTTGAGCAGTGTGATCTTCGCTCCCTCGGGGAGGTTTCTCCAGACGTCAATGCCCCCCGGCCCCGACAGGTCGTACTGGCTGGTTTCCGCCATGCCGCTGCCCCTACCAGATGCGGTGGTTCACCGACTTGTTGACCGGGTAGAGGTCATCCCAGCTATTGGCCTCCATGAACGCGAGCCACCGGCTGAAGCGGGCGCGATGGGCCTCTTCGGTGTACGACCCGTTGATCACCACGCCCGGCAGCCTATCGTCGTACTTCCCGTGCCCAAGCCCGTTGCGGAAGTAGTAATCCAGCTTCCGCGCCCTCGCGCCCTGGCTGGCGG
>CAZPYZ010000524.1:0-3485 GCA_964590215.1 uncultured Dehalococcoidia bacterium
GTACATGCACACCCCCGGCTGGTCCGTCAGCCTTCCCCAGGCATCGGCCATGTGCACCGCGGCCTGCTCGTGGCGCACGTCCACCACCCGGATGTCCCGGTCTGCCAGCACATCCAGGACCGGGAGGACATGGTCCCCGGCGATAAGGAAGATGTTCCGGACGCCCTCCAGCTCAAGGGCTCTGGCGATAAGCTGGCCGCCGGTGACCTTGGCCACTTACTTGTCGAGCCAGGCCACCGTGTGGGTCCCCTCGACACTAAAGTGGGGGTGGTAGTTCCTGACGTAGGCCTGGGAGGCATGCCACTTGGGCGGGTAGATCAGCTCGATGCCCCAGGCCTGGTCGACGATGTGCCGTACCCCCGCCCGCATCGCTTCCCGGCGCCGCTCGGGATTTGTCTCTCGCCGCTGAGCTTCCAGCAGCTTGTCCAGTTCCGGGTCACCCACCTTCGGCCAGTTGGTGGAGCCTTTGCGGTGGTACACCCCGAACATCATGGAGTCCGCGTCCGCCTCCAGCAGGCCGGTGCCCTGGATATGGTCGATATCGAAGTCGCCCCGGCGGCGCTTGGCCCGCTGGTCGTTCTTGTCCATCGTGTTTAGCGTGATAGTAAACCCGGCGCGCTTGACCTGGGCCTGCACCAGCTGGATCCAGGTGAGGGTGTCCTGGGAGATGTTGTCTTCGATGGGCCACTCCAGGGTGACCCCGTTGGGATAGCCTGCCTCAGCCAGCAGCCGCTTCGCCTCATTCACGTCTTGCTTGGTGAGCTGCTTGACCTCCGCCGGAGTGAAGAGCCCCTCGATGGCGCCGGGCAGCGCCCAGTCGGCCTCGCCGTTGGCCGCTATCTTGTTAATCTCATCCCGATCGAGGGCCATGCTGAGGGCCCGGCGCACCCGCACATCGGTCAACGGTCCACCTCTGGCTTGAGACGGGTGAAGGTGGAAGCCCTGGGGTTGGAGGAACCGGAAGAAGGTAGCCCCAGGAACGGCTGCCTTGACCTGCTGATACGCCGGGTAGCCCAGGCTCGAGCCGAGGATGTCTATCTGCTTGGTCTGGAATGCGGCGAACGCGGTGGCGTCCTCTTTGATAACCAGCCACCGGATCTCATCGACGTAGGTCTTGGCGGCATCGAAGGCCTCGGCATTGCGCTTGTAAACGTAGCGGGTGCTCTTCTGAGTGGACGCGGGATCCAACTGATAGGCTCCGGTCCCAACGATCCGGTCCTTCAGGTGGCCGTCCTGCAGGTAGATCTCACGGGGGATGATGGGGTTTGCATCCGACGCGCTGTAGGCCAGGAACGGGAGGAACGGCTCCTGGAACCGGACGGTCACGGTGTAGGGGTCCGGGGTTTCCACCGCGGTCATGCCTTCGTACATCAATCCCACGTGGAGCGCGGGCGGGAACTTCTTCTCCGCGACCTCTCCGGTGCGGTTGTAGTACTCGAAGGTCCACTTCACGTCGGCCGCCGTGAGCTCGCGCCCGTTCACAGGAGGCAGGTTGGCGTACTTCACTCCTCTGCGGAGATGGAACGTGAAGCTTCTACCGTCCGGGGAGACGTCCCATCGCTCCGCGAGCTCGGGAACGACCACCATCTCCGCGTACCCGACGTCTGGCCCGGTCTTGAAGGCGGTGAGGGAATGATAGGCCTGGGCCAGGCCGGTTTCCATCGGGCTGGTGCGCCCGTTGAAGCTGGGGTCGAAGTCGATGGGGTCGACGGAGACCCGCGTGGTCATCACGCCGCCGGACCTTGGGGTGTCCTGCGCGGTGCTCGGGGGTGCTTGTTGAGGGGTCCCGCAGCTCACAGCTACCAGGCCAGCGATCAGTAACAACATCAATAACATCCGGCGCATGTTCGGCCCTCCCGTTGCTGAATTGTTCCACTATCCCACGCGGACCCCGTGGTTGTAAAACCGGTCCGTTTTCGTTACCCTCCCATCAAGGAGAGACAAAGGAGGCGCACGATGGCCACCACCGCGGTGACAAAACCGGGAAACGCGTTCATTGAGGAGTTAGAGCAGCTAAGGAGCGAGTTTCGGCGGGAAAGCCCGCGCGGCTCCATGGGTTACCCCTCCAAAGAGGAGGGCGCAGAGAGCAAGCGTCGGGGCCTGCGGGGTGGCAGCTTCAATCACACCTTCGCTGGTGAGCAGTACGTCAACTGCCCGGATAAGGGCATCCGGCGCAAGCAGCTCCAGAAGCTCATGGACGAGGGCGGACAGGTGTACTTCGGCGGCCCTGTGCCGAGCCATCCGACCCTGGCTCGATGGGAGGCCAAGGCGTATGGCGTCAGCGACGAGGAGATCTACAAGCTGGAGCGCGAGGACTATCTCCCCGATGAGCTGATCCTGCGCGGCTGGCGCGTCTCCGTCTGCCGCAACGCCCATTTTGCCGTAGCCATCGGCACCAGCTACGTCGGCGAGGGCGAGACGCTGATTCGCTCCCAGCAAGAGCCCGAGAAGGTCACTGCCGAGCTAGACGAGCTGCGCCAGCAGTTCCAGGCCTGGGGCGTCGAGGACCTCGACAAGGCTATGGCCAATCGAGCCGTGCACGCCGAGGCGGACGAGGACCATGGCTCCTTCAATCAGTGGGTGATCCGGGACTACTGCAACACGCCCGAGCTTCAGGAGGAGATGCGGAGGGTGTTCATCCTCCGGGCGCACTCCCGCCTTGGCCGTCACTTCTAGGTCTCTCCCATGGCCCAACCACCGCTATCGCCCGAAGAGCTGAAAGCGCCGCCCCTGGCGGGTGACGCTTTCGTCAACTCGCTTCTCGAGCAGAAGTCGAAGAGGTATCCCGACGTCCCGCCCATATACCGGGCCATAGCCGGGGGCAGTCTGGAGCGGGACTATCTCGAGGCCTGGGTCAAGGATTGCTACACCTACTGGGACAACCTCTACCAGGCCGTCGGGGGCGTGTTCGTCAAGAACAACGACGAGGCGGTCCGCAGCCCGATTCTGGTGAAGCTGGTCAACATTGAGGGCAAAGAGTTGGGGCGGCAGTGGAACGGGGCGACGGCTCCGGCATATGAGGAGCTATGGCTGCGGCTCGCGGAGGGTCTCGGCGTGCCCAGGATCGAGGTCCAGGCCTGGAAGCCCTTCACCCGGACCCATTTCGCGATCTCGACCCTCGTCCTTTACTCAAAGGGGTACGAGTGGACCTGGCTCGATGGCATCGCCAGCCTGTACGCGGGGGACCTGGTCCAGCGAGAGTGCCAGAACATCGCCTACGAGGCCCTCCGCTCCCATTACAAGACGCCCGAGCCGGCCCTGCAGTTCTTCAAGGACTTCCTCACGGACATCGAGGCCGATATCGAGTGGGAACGTAAATCCCTCGCCTACCTCTGCTGCACCACCGAGCGCCAGCACACCGCGGCCAAGGCCTTTCGCGAACGGCTCGACATCGAGCACCAGGTAGCCCAGGGGGTCTGGATGGCCAGGGAGGCCCAGAAGACGGGCGGCCGGCTGCCCGCGCGGGTGCCCTGATGGATCCATCG
>CAZPYZ010000525.1:0-3474 GCA_964590215.1 uncultured Dehalococcoidia bacterium
CTGCCAGGCGTCGAAGAGCACGGGGAGGGCCGCCGCGTAGGTCATGAAGCCAGGGACGACCACCAGCTTGCGGCCGAACCGGTCCATCAGGTGACCGGTGATGAAGGGGACCGGCAGGCTGACCAGCACCGCCACCGTGTTCATGATGCCCAGCACCTCCGGGCCGACGCCATAGGCGTAGACGGCGTACAGACTGAGGGCCCCGTGGTCCTGCCCGCCCCGAGAGATCTGGGCACAGAATTGCACCGTCAGAAACACCAGCATCTGGACGGTCAGCACGGCAGCCATGACGCCTCGCCAGCCCGGGTCCACCGCCTCCTGCTGACCCGGCGGCAGCGGGCGCCGTCCGGGGGCGGTCTCGGGAATGAGGGCGAAGCTGGGGATGAGGGCGATCAGGGTCACCGCCCCATGGACAAAGAAGGGGACTCCGAAGCCGAACCCGGCGGCCAAGAGACCGCCCACCGTGGGCCCGAACAGGGTGCCGAACCGGGCCATGCCCTGCATCCAGTTGAGTTGCCGGGCCCGTTGCTCCTGCGGCACCGTGTCAGCGATGACCGTCAGCCGTGCCTGCTGCCAGAGCTGTGAGGCCACTCCTGCGATGAAGCGGTACAGCAGCAGCTCCACGAAGGAACCGGCAAAGGGCGTCAGGAACGAAGAAAGGGCGATGAGGGCCGGCCCTGCGAGGAGGACGGGGCGTCTCCCGATTTTGTCCATCAGGAGGCCCGCAGGCATGGTCGCTGCGAAGGCGCCCATTGGCTGGGCGGCGAATACGAGTGCGGCGAGGCCGAGACTGATATCGAAGGATTTGGCGAACACCGGGATGACCGGCGCCACCATGCTGGTCCCCAGCGAGAAGATGACCGCCGGAAGGTAGAGGGAGAGGAACAGTTCCCGGGTGAGCAGGCCGTGCGCCCGACCTTCAGTCATCTGGATTGTCCTCCGTACAAATGGCCAACCGGATGGTCACGACTCCGGGCACCCCGCCCGTTTGGCCAGACCGCATCATAACGCCCAGGACGGCCTGATTCCCTCGAACGTTGCTCCGAGTCAACGCAGTCTCTGAGGAAGGCTGCCGCACAAGGAGTGGACCCTCCCTGGCCTCCGATGGGAAAGTAGGGTCGACCTGGCAATGGCTCCGCAATCGCGCGCGGGCTTGAGCCCGCACCCTGGGGATGAAAATCGCCCGCGAGCACAGCCGAGAGCGGCTGTGCCACATTTTCAAGTCAAGCCTGCGCGGTTCGTTTAGGTTCGGGGTCACTCCGTCGAGGCATGGGTGAGCCCGGCGCTGGCAAGTCTGGTAGACTCGCTCAATCTGCCAGAGACATCGTCAGTTGGGGGAGCTGCCGTCCGCGAGGGGCGAACTAGAAGGGTGGCCGTTGTGCATCTCAAGCGCCCGTGTCCGTTTTGGGTCCGAACGTGCGATGGTGGGGTCATGACCCTTCCATGGCAGGTGCGCATAGCATGACGAAGGTGTACCTGGTGCGTCATGGCGAAACCGAATGGAACAGCGCCCGTCGCATTCAGGGCCGAACCGACATCGGCCTCTCGGCTTGGGGCCAGGCGCAGGCCCAACGCCTGAACCAGCGTTTTCGGGAGACCCACCTGGATCGGGTCTACTCCAGTCCCTTGCTCCGGGCGAGGCAGACGGCCGAGGAGATCGTGGCCGGGCGTCCCCTCACCGTGAGCTTCGATGGGGCCCTGGCGGAACGCTCGCTGGGAGAATGGGAGGGCCTGCTGTTCAATGAGATCGAAGCCCGCTTTCCCGAAGAAAGGAAAGAGTGGCTTGCGAACCCGTGGTTCGCCCCAACCGGCGGCGAGAGCCTGATCGAGGTGCGAGACCGAGCTTGGGGCGTCTGGCAGCGGGCCGTGGGGGGGCCCCCGGATTCGGCAGTCCTGTTGGTAACCCACGCCTACGTGGCCCAGATGCTGCTGGGGATAGCCTCCGGGCTGCCGAGAGAAACGACCTGGGCGTCCTACCCCTTTCGGGTACTCAACGCCAGTGTCTCGGTGATAGACGTCTCTCCCAAACCCAACGGACAGGACGGAGGAGAGGCCCAGGTCGTCATGCTCAACGACCTCTCCCACCTGAACGATCTGCCCAGAGTAATATCCTGATGGGGGCACAGGTGTGCGGCTCGCCGGGATCGAGTCAGCGGCCCACCTCGGGAGTCCTTGGGTTGGCCGCCGGCAAGGCGCTGACAGCCGCACGCAGGCGCTTGAATAGCAGCCGGCGATCCCGGCGCGGCTGCGTCAGAACAGGGGCGGCAAGGCGTTGGCTTTGGCGAGGGCCTCTTCCATGCTCCAGGTCGCCTGGACCTTGGTGGTGTTCCACTGGACCAGGCGGCTCTCCATCACGAAGGTTCGCACGGTCTCGATGTCAGGGGCCTCCACCACGGCGAGCACGATGTGCTCCGGCCCAAAGACGTTCAGCGTGATTATCTTCATGCCCAGTTTCTGAGCCAGCCCGGGAATCTCCTTAGCCCCCTGGTTCATCATCTCCCGGGTTTTGGCGTTGCTGGTTGGGCATAGTTCCGGGGCATGTTCGGCGATGATGGCGAACTGTGGCATAGCGCGGGCTCCTTCTTCGAGGGTGACGGTACTGAGCTGAGCGGGTCACGCTATTCACTGGCTTGCCCGCTCACAGGGAAGAGGTTACGGCGGACGGTGAGGGTGGTCAAGCCGGTCCCGCTGGCGGAACCCCTTATCGCCATAAGGCAGCCCCTGGGCCGGATGCGACAACCGACTTGGTGGCGCAGGGTTTCCAGGCTGTGCAGGTTCGGGCAGGCTAAAAGCCTACCCCACCAGGTGGCGGATTTATGGGGCTTAGGGGTGTAAGGTCCAATGCCCGGGGGTACCAACACCAGGGGCACGTGGTTCCGGGAGTTGCCAACGGCTCCCGTTTTCGCGACCCAGGAGCATCAGAGCAGTTCCCACTCGTGCACGACGATCCAGACAAGGGTCGGGCCGGGCAGCGGTCGTTGCCGAATCCTCGCGGAACCACCCGTCGGGAAGGGGGAAACGGCAGCCCATTGCAATGGTAATGATCGAGGATCAAGTTGGACTCCTCAGGCGCCATCCCCGCCGTCCGTGACTACGCCGCCGCTGCGCGACCGTAGACACAACCTGCCAGGCGAAGGTCTTACGGGCGAACTGTGGGGTGAGCCCCGCCGCGCGCACGGGGGCTTCGACGCCAGGCGTCGGGTGGACGAAGACCTTGAAGGGGTTGCGCCGGAGCCAGTACCAGCGGTTCTGCAATCACAGCACCGCTTTCCCCCACCAGCTATCCCGTGGGTACCCAGCCCATACCACCGGCGCGCTTTGCCGGCGGAGCATCCCACCAGCGCCCCCACGTCCCCGTAACAGCAGATCGCCCGGTCGAGGGTCGCGACGTCCGCATGCTGAAGACCGGGGGCTAGGGTCACGGCCGGAAAGCCGGTGACACTGGGGCTGCGCCCCAGACCCCAGGTTCACGCA
>CAZPYZ010000526.1:0-3473 GCA_964590215.1 uncultured Dehalococcoidia bacterium
ACGCTATTCCATATAAAGGATGCGCCCACAACTCGGGCATTGGACGAGGCCCTGGTTCGACCGGACCCGTTGCTGGATAGCCATGGGCAGGTTAGTCCGGCAGCCCTGACAGATGGCCCGCTCGACCCGGGACACCGCCCGTCCCTGCTTGATGTTCAACAGGTTCTCGTACAACCCGAGGTCCTTCTTGGGCACCTGTTCCGCCAGACGGTCGCGTTGGTCGCTGAGACCCAGGATCTGCGCCAGGAGCCGCTCTCGCTCCACCAACAACCTGGCTTCCAGGTCTTTCCGCTCGGCCTCCAGACTTTCAAGCTCTCGGACCAGCCGCGCCAGCCCCGCCGACTCTGCCTCGAACCGCGTCATCACCTCCAGGGCCACATCCTCTTGCTGTCGCTGGCGGGCCTTGAGGCCATTGATTTCGTGCTGGAGATCCACCAGTTCCTTGGGGTTGCGGACCTGGCCACCGTAGAGTTTCCCTTCCTCTGCGGATACATGGGCCTTCGTTTGCTCCGCCTCCCACTCCGCCGCTCGTAGTTCATGCTCGAGGAGGCTGACTGCGTGGCGTCGGGCCACTTCCTGCTCCCGCAGCTCTTCCAGGGCCGCCGTGTCTGCGAGCTCGCGCTCCACCTCCTCCAGGCGCAGCCGTGCCCCCGTCAGCTCGGCATCCATCCCCTGAAGACGGGTGAGATCCCGGGTGCTAGACATGGAATTGATGCGTGAAGCGTGATACGTAACATGTGATACACGACGTTTGTCCGGGGTGGGGGCGCTTACGCCACGTAGCACACAGCACGGGCTATCCCTCCTGCCACGAGTAACGCTCCTCTTTCCACGGGTCGCCGTGGTTGTGGTAGCCGTAGCGCTCCCAGAATCCGCGCTCGTCCGCCTCACGGAACTCCAGACCTCGCACCCACTTCGCGCTCTTCCAGAAGTAGAGCTTGGGAACGACTAGCCGCAGGGGCCAGCCGTGCTCTGGGGCCAAGTCTTGTCCGCCGTGCCGGAATGCCAGCAGGTTGCCATCCTGGAGCAGCTCCTGTACAGGGAGATTCGTGGTGTAGCCTCCTTCGGCGTGAACTAAGACGTGTCTTGCTTGCGGAAGTGGGGTAACCCGGCGCGCGATCTCGAAGAGGCTAACGCCTTCCCAATTGTTATCCAGCTTGCTCCAGCCGGTCACGCAGTGGATGTCATTACTGCGCGCAACGCGAGGGAGCACCATGAACTCCTGGTAGCTCCACCGCATCGGGTGCGCAACCAGGCCCGTGACCGAGAAGTCCCACTGGGCACCATCGAAGTCCGGGATATCACCATAGTGGAGCACCGGCCACTTGTCGGTCAGCTCCTGGCCTGGGGGGATGCGGCCCGCAAACTGAGCCCGCTTCGCCTCGCGCTCCCGCTTCTTGGTAAACCAGTCCAGGGCCATGGAGACGCTCCCTTATGGGGCGAGGGTTCTGGAGGCAAGGCCGAGTATAGCACAGACATTGCCCGATATCGCCTCGAAAGTGCTGCCTGCTTATCGGCGCGGCCAGGTCGCCGAGGCGCGTTTCTTGGTAAGAGGATGACGCCGGGCTGCGGTTAGGTCAATGGTAGCCGGTACAACTGACGGCGGCGAGACTTTGGTCAGCTCATACGTGCTCCGCTCCGAGTCCATTGGACATCTCTAGGTCGGCTCTAGCGGCAATTTCGCGGCTCGCTTGGCGAAGCACCAGGCGAATGAGGCTCGGTATACGCGCCGGCGAGATCCGTGGGTCGTGCTGCTGGTCGAGGAGTACGACACCCGAGCGGGCGCCATGGGCAGAGAGCGAGGACTGAAGACAGGCCAACGACGAGCCTGGTTACAGCAGCGCTTCCCGCTCAAGTAGGCCTTGCTATACTGACGATGGCGATCCGCGATAGCTCAACGGTAGAGCGGGCGGCTGTTAACCGCTAGGTTGCAGGTTCGAATCCTGCTCGCGGAGCCATACTACACCCGACATAACTCCCCCAAACCGCTCCCGCCGGTCCAGGACAAACAGCGGCGCATACAGCCCTTTCGGCACCAGCGCCTCCACCTGCGGCCCCCGCAGCGTGATCCGCTCGAACACCTCCCGCACGAACTCCCGCTGGCTCCCCCGCGGGCTCTCCGCCCACAGCTTTCCCACGTCCCGCAGGTAGTACACCGCCCGCTCCACGTCCAGGACCTCCCCCGGCCGCTCCAGTTCCGCCAGCCGTTTCCTCAGCGGCGCCGCCTCCCGCCGGTATGTCCCCTCATCGATCTCCCCTAGGGCGTACAGCCGTTGCCAGCGCTCCAGCTGCCCCGTACCTGGCCCGCATCCACGTCCTCGACCGTCGCCAGGCTCCGCCGCTGCCGCGGCTCTGCCACCACCGCGCCCAGGCACTCCGCAGGCAGCCGCATCCCGCCCAACGTACGCGGCGATCTGTGCCTCTACCAGCTCGGCCGAGACCATTCCCTGCTCGCACGCCTGCCGCAATTCCTTGACTCCCGCCCTCCCCGCTGTGACGATCGCCGGGAGACGGTGGGCCAACTATGCTTGTGTTCGTGGACGAGTCTGGCGACCTGGGGTTCAAATTCGAGCGGGGCTCCACAGCCTTCTTCACCATCGCGCTTGTTGTCTTTGAGAGCGGCGAGACAGCGCTGGCGTGCCACCGCGCGATAGAGGACCTGAGAAGCAAACTCCTGCTGCCCGACGCCTACGAGTTCCACTTCAACCATGACCAGCATGAGCGACGGCTGGCCTTCCTAACCACAGTGAGGCAGCATGATTTCGCCTGCTACACGTTCACCCTGGACAAGACCTCTCCCCGGCTGACCGGACCCGGCTTCCGGCAAAGGGGCTCGGCTTACAAGTGGGTGTGCCGCACGGCCTTGGAGAACGTCGCTGATGATCTCACTGACGCGACCATCGTTCTCGACGGTTCGGGGGACCGCCTATTCCGGGAACAGATGAAGACGTATCTCCGTCGAGAGCTCAATACTGAGCAGCGGGCCCGCATCAAGAAGGTGAAGATCGGCCGGTCACGGGGCGACCCCCTGTTGCAACTGGCCGGTTACGTCGCCGGCGTCACCAACCGGCTATACGAGGGAAAGGCCGGCGCGGACACATACGACGCGCTTCTACGCAGAAAGCGAAGGAGCACTCGAAAGTGGCCCTAGACAAGTCGATGCCCGCTGCCTATCCGGTGCGACCGGAACGCACGCCCTACGGCGACAGTTCGGCAAGCGGGCCAATTCCATTTACTATGATAGCCGAGCGTCGCCTGGGAATCAATGTTTGTCAAGAGTTTTTGCCCGAGACCTACGATTATTGTAGGCAGGCGCTCATACATAGGCCAGCTTCGAACGGCCGCCCTCGGGCCCCCGAAGAGCCGGTACAGCGAACGGCTCGCCTGAGCCGGGGTTAAGAACCTGGGTGTAGTACTGTTGGTCGGACACCTGCTCGCGGAGCCAATCTCATATCCGGTGTTCCGGAACCTCG
>CAZPYZ010000527.1:0-3462 GCA_964590215.1 uncultured Dehalococcoidia bacterium
GGCAGCGTCAGATGTGTATAAGAGACAGCCCGGGATGACGCTCCGCAGGAGGTCATCGTCCTTATGCAGCAGGAAACTATCTTGGGGCGGGAGCCCTCCAGCGATATCGTCCTCCGGGATCGCGAAGCGTCCCGCAGGCACGCCCGTATTTTCGTTCAAGAGAGCGCCTATTGGATCGAGGATCTGCACAGTCTGAACGGCACATTTGTCAACGGCAAGGCCGTCACCTTAGTCCGTCTGGAGCCCTCCGACAGCATCACGATAGGCAGTATCTCTATGACCTTCCTCATTCCCGATGCGATGCCGCCCGTGGAGCCTGCTCCCGTTTCCTCGACTGCTTAGTGGGCACGCCTGTGTCGCTTGCGAGACCGGACCGGATTGTCGCCCCCCGCGAGGGCGCTCCGCCGGCCGTTTCCGTCACCTGTTTCGGACGATTTCAGGTGCTTGTGCGGCAACGGCCGCTCATGGCTTGGCGTTCCAGCAAGTCACGATCCTTGTTTCAGTACCTCGTCAACCACCACGATCGACTCGTCTCACCCAGCGCACTTATTGAGGCCCTCTGGCCCAACCCAAACGCCGCGGCGCCGACCACATCCCTCAAGGTGGCAGTCCACGCCCTGCGCCAGACATTGGTCGGGCTTGGAGAAGAAGACTTGCTGGTGATTCGGGCCCACAATCCGGGCTACTCTCTGGCCACCGCGGATCTCTGGCTAGACGTTGAGGAGTTCGAACAATGCTACGCCGCGGGACGGGCGCTGGAGTCTCGCGGCTTGGGGGGCAAGGCCCTGGCTCATTATGAGCGGGCCGCTGATCTCTATCGGGGTGACTTTCTGGAGGAGTCTCTCGACGAATGGCCAGCCTTCCGTCGGGAGGCGCTGAAGGACCATTACCTGTTCATGGCGACGCGCCTGGCGCGGGCCGCCATTGAGGACGGTGATTACCAGGGAGCGCTGGTTTCCTGCCTGCAGATCCTGAGCAAGGACCGGTGCCGGGAGGACGTTTATCGCATGCTGTTCACCTGCCACGCCCGATTGGGCCAGCGTGGACGCGTACGCCACTGGTACGAGTTTTGTGTCCGCAGCTTGCAGGCTGAGCTTGACTGCGACCCCGCACCGGAGACCATCGAGGTGTATCGTTTGGCCTTGAGTGGCGAGCTATGAACAAGACTGTCGCCGGCCTGCTCGTTTTGGCGCTGGCTGTAGGGGCGTGTAGTCCTGCGCCGCCCCCCCAAGGGGTGGCGCCCGCCGCCCCAGATGGCGCTGACGCCGCGGATGGATCTCAGACCGGCCTCGAGCTGTTGGACGTCACAAAGCCCATCGATCTGGTCTTCTGGCGTCAGTCCTTCAGGGAGGACTCAGCGGAAGCTCTCCAACAACATTTCATCGACTCGTTCATGAACAAACACCCAAATATCAAAGTGGACGTAAAAAAGTTCGATTACAACAAGCTACTTCAATACCCTAGCGTCTATACAGGCGGATACGCCACCGGACCTTGTGGTCGCATACGAAACGTGGGCCTCGGAGTACTATGAGGCGGGCGCCCTGGAGCCCTTGGAGCGGTACATCGGGAGCGAACACCATGGGTTGCCTAAGGGGGATCTGGCTGACTTCGTCCCCTCGTTTATGGAGGCGACGATTTTCCCCCAATACAACAAGAAACGATTGACCTTCCCCTACACCAAGAGCGACTTGCTGCTCTACACCAACCTGGACGTCCTGCGCGCCCTCGGTCTGGACCGGCCGGCAGCGACTTGGGAGGAATTCGTGGCCCACTGCGGACGGGCCGTTGCCTCGGGACGCCTCTGCTGGGCGCTTCAGAAGGACGCGTCCATCTTCGCCGGGATTGTGTTCAGCTACGGCGGCAAGCTGGTCAGCGAGTACGGGGATCGCAGCGAACTCGAGGGCCCCACAACGCGCCAGGCGCTGACGCTCTATACCCGCCTCGTGCGGGAGCGGCTCGGCTACCTCGACCGCGAGGGGGCCAATCTCGAGCATTTCCTCACCGGGCGATCCTTGTACCATCTCGGTTCCAGCAGCCACATTCCGCGCCTCACGGATGGGTTCCGCCAGCGAGACGGGCGTCGCATCCCTGGGTTTCAGAGCAGCCGCTCATGGGAGGTTAGTCTCATCCCTCAAGGGACCGCGACCCAGAGCCAGAAGGCGACGGTGTTGTTTGGCGGCAATCTCAGTATCTTGAAGCCCCGGAAAGACGCGAAGGTCATGCGGCCTGACCAAGCCGAGCGCCAGCTCGCAGCCTGGCTCTTGATCAAGCACCTGACGAGTCCGGCAAACACGGCGCGCTGGGGATTCGACCAGTCCAACGGGTACTTTCCCGTCCGCTTGTCGGCGCTCCAGCAGCCCGATGCCATCGGGCTCAAGGACAATCGTCAGTTCGCCGCGGCCTTCGAGATCGGGCAAGCCTTCGCGCGCCCAGAGCCCAGCGCCGTGGGGTGGCAAGAGGTGCGCTATCTCATCGAAGACACCCTCGCCGACCTGTTCGCCGGAAAGATCACCGGGGATCAGGCCGTCGATCAGGCCCACAGGCGCATCGCACAGGGTGCGGCCCGTATCCTGAGCCAACAGTAGCCTAGCCGTCCGAGGCGGGGGTCATGGAGCAGCTGCAACGGGTCGTGTCGAACCTTCCCTTCCGTATCCGCCCCATGGGGCTGCTGCGGGAGCTTGGGTTCGGGCGGGTTATCGACCTCTATCGCCGGGCGCGCTCCCCCCAGCATATCGATCAGGAAACCATCCTGAGGACCCTTCGGCGCGGAGGGCCCATCGGCCGAGACCGACAGCCTCGAAGGGTCGGCGACTATTCCCTGCGTCAAATCCTTGGCCGCGGGCGTGCTGGGACAGTCTACCGGGCGTGGGACGAAGCAGAGCAAGCCCCTGTGGCCGTCAAGGTCCTCAGCAAGGCGGCTGGTCCTCATCCGCAGGAGTTGTCCCACGCCGCGTTGCCCCTGGCTGAGTTGCGTCACCCAAATTTAGTCCAGGTCTCGCAGGAGCAGAGGGACGGAGATCAGGGCTTTTTGGTCATGCCCCTGGCCGAGCGCGGCACTCTGGCTCAGTGGCTGGCCCGCGCCGGCCGGCCCCTCGATCCCACCTTCACCGCTCGCGTCGTCAGCGGCCTAGCCTCGGCCTTGCAGTACCTGCACGACCGCGGGATGGCCCACCTGGACGTAAAGCCCGCAAACGTTTTGATGAGCGATAGCGGTTGGCCGTTGCTGGCCGATTTTAGCAGTGCCTTGCCTTTCGGTGTGGCCGAACAAGGGTCCCGGCGGCGTAAGCTCGGTGGCACGCCCGCATACATGTCGCCTGAGCAGGCCCGGGGCGGGCCGCTAGACGCGCGTAGCGATCAATACTCTCTAGCCCTCCTCGCTCAGGAGATGCTCACCGCCTGCCGCCCAGCCGAGAGCAGCCCCGTCGCGACCATTTCCACAATCCCCCCACCCCTTAAGGT
>CAZPYZ010000528.1:0-3457 GCA_964590215.1 uncultured Dehalococcoidia bacterium
CGGGGCCGCGCCGCCGAGCAGGAGATCGTGAAGGAGTGGGAGCAGCGTTACAAGGTGCCGGTATTCACCTCCGGGATGACGCAGGTGGAGGCCCTGCGAGCCCTGGGTATTGAGCGACTGGTGGGAGCCTCGTTTTTCGGCGGCCCGCTGCCCGATATCTTCGCCCGTTACCTCACCGATGCCGGCTTCGACGTCGCCGGGATGGAGGCGCTGCCCCCACGGCCCCGGGAGTTTCGAAACGTCTCCGCGGAGGATATCTACATCTACCTCAAGCGGGCGTTCTTCAAGTACCAGGGCGTCCAGGGGATCTACCTGCTCGGGTCCGGAGGCTGGACAGTGAAGGGCCTGGTCCCCCTGGAAGAGGACCTGGGCGTGCCCGTGCTGCATCCGATAGCCGTCCGCTCCTGGTACATCCAGAAGCGGCTGAACGTACGCCAGCCGCTCCAAGGGATGGGGCGGCTGCTGGAAACGATGCCGTAGGCCACTCAGTTTGGGAACGACGGTGGTCCTGGCGCGACCAGCGAGCTAAACATGTCCTCTCCTGACACCTGGCAGACCATCCCCGACGTGGTGCAGGCGGCCCGCGTCGCCATGCCGCCACCGCTCTGGTCGTTCTCCGGCAGCGGCCCCGAGACGGAGGTGACGGTACGCCGAAACCGGGCGGCCTTCGACAGGCTGGCTCTGATGCCACGGCTGCTTCGGGACGTCAGCAACCGTGACCTCCGCACGACCTACCTGGGCCATCACCTGTCAATGCCCGTGATGCTGGCGCCGGTGGGGTCTATCCAGATTTTCCACCGCGATGGCGCAAAGGGCCCCGCCCGAGTGGCCGAACGAGCCGGCACCATGTGCTATACCGCAACTAACTCTGAGCCAAGCCTGGAGGAAGTGCGGGCCGCAGCGAAGGGGCCGATGGTCTTTCAGCTCTACGTCTACGGCGACCGGCAGTGGACGCTGCGGTTACTACGGCGGGTGGAGAAGGCCGGCTACGACGCCCTCTGCCTGACGGTGGACAGCGCCGACGCCGGCCGCCGCGACCGCTATCTCGCCGACCGCTTTCAATGGAGCGATAGAGGACTCGGTTCCCGGCCCAACGTGGAAGAGGAGGTCCCAGGGGACAAGAAGGATAGGGACCGCTACCCGGCCGGGTTCACCTGGGACGACCTGTCCTGGGTGCGTGAGCAGACACGGCTGCCGCTCATCTTAAAAGGCGTGCTCTCATACCAGGACGCCGAACTTGCGGTTGAACGGGGCGTGGATGCGATCCACGTGTCGAACCACGGTGGCCGGCGACAGGACCAGCTTCCCGCGACGATGGAGGTGCTGCCAGGGATTGTGAAAACGGTCGGGGGACGGGCCGAGGTCGTGGTGGACAGCGGCTTTATGCGGGGGACCGACGTGGTCAAGGCGCTGGCACTGGGAGCGCGCGCTGTTTTCATTGGAAAGTTGATGATCTGGGCCCTGGCGGCAGGTGGGGAGGCAGGGTTGGAGCGAACCCTGGACATCCTGCGGCGGGAAATTGAGGCCAGCATGGCCAACACCGGCGCTCGCACCGTTGCTGACCTGACACCCGAGATGGTTGTGCCCAGCTTCGAGCCGCCACCCGCTCCATGGCCCATTGACCCGATGGTGTTTCCGGCATCAAGGTGACCCCGGACGCAGCGTAAGCCGCAGCCCTGAATGCGGGCTTCGCATCGACCGTTGGTGCCGGAGCTGGCGACGCCATGACGGTGGGCCCACCCGATCTATACTGTTTGACTGTGCAGAACGCCACTCACGACGAAAGAGCCGAGTTCCGGCTAACGCTGGAGCGGGCCGGGCTACACTGCTCTGAAGAAGACCTTCCTGGCCTGTGGGAACAGTTCCAGCAGGCCAGAACCTACGCGAGGGCGCTCGACCGCTGGGACGAGCGGGTGCGGGACGTTGAGCCCCAAGGCACGTTCGTCCTGCCGGCGGGTCCATGAGTGACCTGTGTTTCCTCACGGCGGCCGAGGCCGGACGGCTGATTCGGCGCCGGGAGCTATCCCCCATCGAACTGACCCGTGACCACCTCGACCGGATCACGGTCCTGGAATCGCAGATTCACGCCTATATCACCGTGCTTGCGCATCAGGCTATGGAGGCTGCCCGGCGCGCGGAGGAAGAGATCCAACACGGTGATTACCGGGGCCCGCTGCACGGCATACCCGTCGCGGTCAAAGACCTGTTCATCACCAAGGGCGTCCTCACCACCGCGGGATCACGTGTGCTGGCATCTCACGTCCCGGACGATGACGCCACCGCAGTGGTGCGGCTACGGGACGCCGGGGCAGTGCTTCTCGGTAAACTCAGCCTCCACGAGTTCGCCCTGGGCGGCCCCGATCCTGAGTCGCCCTTTCCGCCGGCCCGTAATCCTTGGAACCTGGACCACGTCCCCGGCGGTTCAAGCAGCGGTTCTGGCGCCGCCGTCGCGGCCGGGACTGCCATGGCCGCGTTGGGCACCGACACAGCTGGTTCGGTCCGGATGCCCGCCGCTTGCTGCGGCGTGGTGGGCCTGAAGCCGACCTACGGCCGGGTCAGCCGCTATGGCGTCATCCCCCTTAGCTGGACTCTGGACCACGTCGGTCCGCTGACGCGCACAGTTCAGGACGCTGCGATCGTTCTTCAGGCTATCGCGGGCCACGACCCGCGTGATCCCGGCTCCAGCCACGAGGTAGTGCCGGATTTTCGGCAGGATCTGAGTAAAGACGTGAAGGGTGTGCGCATCGGCGTCCCGAGAGACGTTTTCTACGACGCCGGACACGTCAAGCCAGAGGTGCTCAGCGCGATGGAAAAAGCGTTCAGTGTCTTCCGGAACCTCGGTGCCGTGGTGGAAGAGGTGACGATCCCCAGCATCCGCGATGACCTCGCCGTGCGCGGCGTTATCCGGTCCGCGGAGACCTACGCCTATCACGAGAAGACCCTTCGTGAACGGCCGGAACTGCTCGGCAAGAGCCAGCGGGTGCGGTTTCTCGGCGGCGCCTTCTACACGGCGCGTGATTACCTGCGGGCACAGCAGATTCGGCGGCTCATCATTGACGAGTTCCGGGAGGTCTTGAAGCGCGTGGACGTGCTCATCACACCCGCCATGCCCGAACCACCGGCGAGGTTCGCCGCTGGCGCAGCCGGTGGCGGTGGACCCAGGTTACAAGGGCCATTCAATCTAACGGGCCTGCCCGCTATCAGTGTGCCCTGTGGCTTCTCGTCCGAGGGTCTCCCTATGGGTATGCAGGTGGCCGGCCGGCACTTCGATGAGCAGACGGCGCTGCGGGTCGCTCATGCCTACGAGCAGGCGACGCAGTGGCACTTGCAACACCCCTTGCTGATTTGAACCACATCCCGGTCACGACCTTAGGAGGTGGGGAGATCACCCCGAAGGCAGCCAGCCGCATCGTCGAAGGAAACGCGAGAGCACTTTACGGCCTGTGAGGCTTCACCT
>CAZPYZ010000529.1:0-3447 GCA_964590215.1 uncultured Dehalococcoidia bacterium
GTGAGTAGGTGGGAGCCGGCCCCTACTCACGACGCACCACGTACTACGTCCAGCGTATCTAGTCTCCACCTCGTGGACTATGGAGAGCGAGCTTCCTGGCGGAGGCGGTAGTGGGTTCCAGGCGGACCTCCAACGCAGTTCGGGTCGTCTGGCTGACCTTGGCTTCCTCGGCGATGCGGTGGCCGCCTGCCCACAGAATTCCTGCCTCCCCCTCCAGGATGGGGACGAGGTCGCGGAGCTGACGAGGCACACGAGCGTCGATCAGGATGTCCTGAAGCTTCTTGGGCGCGGACATCCCCGTCGGGCGGTAGCGGTCACCGGGGTGGCGGGGCCGCAAGATGAGGGAAGGGCCGGCCTGGTCGAGATCTAAGCACGCGCGCCAGGGACCGGGGCCGGCCTCGGGCCGTCCGTCCTGGCTCTGGAGCTTCAAAGGACTCAGTGGATGTCGTGGGTGCAGAGTGCAGAGGATGTCCCAGGGACCGGCTTGGGTCTCGCCGGGAATGGCGACACGCGTCGCGGACCAGGAAGCGTCTTTGGGACGGTTGAAACTCAGGACCAGGGCGTCATGCTCGGTTTCGGCATGGACATCGCCGGGCAAGGACATAGCCTTGCCGCTGCCCGCTTCCAGGAAGTCGAGGAGGCGCCGCACGTGGACATCTTCCACCGCGTTGGCCCGTCCGGCCAGGCGACGGTGGGCCTCGCGCAAGAGGCGGCCGCGGGCGGCCCGGGGGAGGGATCCCAGGGGTTGACGAGGCAGCCGGATCTCGGCTCCCTCGGCGTTAATGCTGGCTTCCTTCCAGAGGCGGGGCAGCTCGCCGCGCCAGTACTCTTCCTCCTCCGCCGCCAAACGGGCGATACGGAGCAACGCCTCCTCGATGCGGGGGTTGAAGGATCGCAGCGCTGGCATGAGCTGGGACCGCAGCCGGTTGCGGGTGAATTCCATCGACCGGTTGGAAGAGTCCTCCCGAACCTCGATGAGGTGGCGGCGGCAGTAGGCGTGGGTTTGGGAGCGGCGTACGTTGAGGAGGGGCCGGATGACTCGAACTCCATACAGGGTCGTGTCTGCGGCCATGCCTGCCAGGCCCGTTAAGCCAGCGCCTCGCAGCAAGCGCAACAGAACAGTCTCTGCCTGATCGTCGGCAGTGTGGCCGGTGGCCACTGCGGTTGCCCCCGACTCGGCGGCCACATGGGCGAAGAAAGCGTACCGAGTGCGGCGCGCGGCGTCCTCCGAGCGTTGGGTCACGGCGCGACGCTCGATCGTGGCTGGGAGGCGCCACGCAGCGGCGAGGGAGCCTACGAAGCGAGCGTCTGCGGCGCCTTCCTCGCCCCGGAGACCGTGGTCCAGATGGGCGATGTGAATGCGCCCAGGCGCAAGGCGGGCAAGGGTGTGGATCAGACAAAGGGAGTCGGGCCCGCCGGACACGCCCACCACCAGCCGTGCGTCCCGCAGACCCATGGAGGTGAGGGCGGATCGGATGGTGGTGAGGAGGGCGCGGTCCTGGGAATCAGCACGCATGGAATGAGGCAGAGGCAGAGGGGACTCTGGGCAACAGCGCGTGCTCCGCAGCCATGCGGGCCTTGGTCGCCAAAGACCATGGGCGCGACAAGCAACCCCCCTAGCGACTGAACAGGCGCTCCAGCCAGGACGGTTCCGGCCGGGCAGCGATGGGCGTCGGGGGTGCAGGGGCAGGGTCCGGGCTGGCGAAGGCGGGATAGACGATCACAGCCGTCTCGCCGGGCTTGATGAGGTTCAGGTCCCGGCGGGCGATGCTTTCGATATCCTGGTACTGCACCAGGCGGTCCCGTTCGCCCAGGAGGGCCTGCTCCTCGGCGCGCAGTATGGCCAGTTCCTGCTCCAGTTGTACCCGTTCGACCTGCATCTGGTAGAGCTGGACGGTACGCCCTCCAATGGCCACAGCGAAATAGACCGCCATTGCGGCTGACGCCAAAAGGACCAGGATGCGGACAGGCGATCGCAGCACAGGCCAAGCTCACATATTGGAAGCCTACTCCGACGAGAGAGCGGGCTCCTACCGGAGATTCGTTCGTGAATAATAACACGGTTGTGCAGCCCTTTGTGTCATGCTATGAAGCCGGGAGGAAAAGAGGAACTATGGAAATCAGGAGTAAGGGCCACGCCGCTCGCCTTCGAACCAACATGGTAAGTGCTCATGTTTGAACGGCATACCCGGTACTCTGTGCGAGACGTGCTGTACGGCAGCGTCCCGCTATCGGCGGCAGCCTACGCCACGCTGGATACGAAGGCCTTCCAGCGCCTGAAGCACCTAAAACAAGTGGGGCCGGCCTACCTGGTGTATCCCGGAGCAACTCACACCCGTTTCAGCCATAGCATCGGGGTGTACCACCTTGCCCGGCTGGCGCTGCAGCACCTCGCTGAGCTTATCGAGTTCGAGACAGAAGTGGGGCGAGCAACCCAGGCTGCCGCCCTGCTGCACGACCTCGGACACTTTCCCTACTCCCACGTCATCGACGAGATGACCATCGACGGCAAGCACCTGTCCCACTCCGATCTTTCCATAGACATCATCGAGTCGGACCCTGAGCTAAGGCGGGTGCTCGAGGAGGGCTGGATGGTGGATCCGGGCCTGGTTGCCGACTTGATAGCCGGGCGGCCGAACCCGCGCGTGCCGCGCTGCCTCTACACCCTCATCGACGGCCCCATGGACATCGACAAACTCGATTACCTGAACCGGGATGCACACCATACGGGGGTGCCCTACGGCCGGGTAGAGGTGCAGCGGCTCATCGATTTCATGGAGGTGGATCCGGAGTCCGGAGACCTCCTGGTAGCAGAGGCGGGCACCGGGACAGTGGAGTCGGTCATCTTTGCCAAGTACCTGATGTTCCGGTATGTGTACTGGCATCATACTGCCCGGATCGCGGCGGCCATGATCAACCGGACGGTGCTGGACTGCCTGGCGGCCATGGGCCTTACGCGGCTTTCGACGATGGACCCAAGGCTGCGGCGCCTCTGTTTGGCTACAGACGCGACGCTGGCCCGGACCCTGCGGTCGCTCCTGGACGAGGCCGGGGTTCAGAGGCCTCCGTCCTTCACCCTGCTGGAGCGGGTCGAGGAACGGAGGCTCTACAAGCGCGCTGCCGCCCTTGCCTGCGCCAGCGCGCCGGAGCAGGACGTGATCTTCCGTGACAGCCTGTCCAAGCGACGGCGAGAGGCGGATCTTGTGGCTCGGTTTGGCGTTGACGTGCTCATCGACGTGCCTCCCACAGCTAAGTTCGCAGCCGACATCCGGGGCATCCTGCTCGAAGGGGAGTCGCGGACGGTGCCCTGGGAGGCAGGGCCGCAGGCGTCGTATCTGACCGCGGCTACAGTGGCTGCGATGGAGCAGAGTATCCGATCGATCCTGTACTTGTACGACCCGGAGGGTGGTGGATCAAGGGAGGAATTGGCGCGGTTGGCGAGGGAAG
>CAZPYZ010000530.1:0-3447 GCA_964590215.1 uncultured Dehalococcoidia bacterium
CTGGAGGGGATTGACGTCGGCGCCATCAGCGTCTCGATGACGATCAACCCCACCGCATGGATCCTGTTCTCCATGTACCTCGCCATGGCCGGCCATCGGGGCGTCGCCTGGGACCGGCTTTCGGGAACGGTCCAGGCGGACATCCTGAAGGAGTACATCGCGCAGAAGGAGTGGATCTACCCCATCCCCGCCGGGATGCGGCTGGTGCGGGACCTCATCGTCTTTAGTGCGAAGCATCTGCCCCACTACAACCCCATTAACATCAGTGGGTACCACATCCGGGAGGCGGGCGCGACTGCGGTGCAGGAGGCTGCCTTTACGCTGGCCAACGGTATCGCGTACGTGGAGGAGGTGGTGAAGACCGGCATGCCGGCGGACGAGTTCGCACCCCGGCTGGCCTTCTACTTCATCGCCGAGCGGGACTTCCTTGAGGAGATCGCCAAGTTCCGGGCCGCCCGGAGGGTGTGGGCACGCATCATGAGGGAGCGGTTCGGCGCCCAGAGACCGGAGTCGATGCGGCTCCGGTTCCACTGCCAGACCGCTGCCATGAGCCTCACCACCAAGCAGCCGATGAACAACGTGGTCCGGACGGCCCTGGAGGCCCTCGCGGCGGTCCTCGGCGGGGCCCAAAGCCTGCATACCAACGGCATGGACGAGGCCTACGCCATACCTTCCGAGACCGCGATGAAGGTAGCCCTGCGCACGCAGCAAATCATTCTCGAAGAGACGGGGGTTGCCAACACGATCGACGCGCTGGGCGGCAGCTACGCCATAGAGGCGTTGACCAACCGCATGGAGGAGGAGGTCTGGGAGTATATCCGGCGCATCGACGATCTGGGCGGAGCCCCGGCGGCGGCGGAAAGGAACTTCCAACAGGCGGAAATCGCTGAGGCTGCCTACCGCTACCTCCGACAGAAGGAGGTGGGCGAGCTGGTCCAGGTCGGGGTGAACAAATACGTTGAGCCCGAAGACGAGGGGCTCCCCTTCGAGGTGCACCGGGTGGACCCGGGCGTCGAGCAGGCCCGCCGGGAGCGGCTGCGTCAAGTGCGCGCGGCGCGGGATAACCGGGAAGTGGCGCGCTCTCTCAAAGAGCTCAGCAACATCGCCCGGACGGACGGGAACGTCATTCCCCCCACTCTATTGGCGGTGGAGGTTGGGGCGACGTTGGGTGAGATCGTTCGAGCGCTTAAGGACGTCTTTGGGACGTACGTGGAACGCCCGGTGTTTTAGATGAGAAACCACAGATTACACGGATTTCCACAGATCATTCGAGGAAAAGAAAAATCTCTGAAATCTGTGGTTCGATGAGAGGACGAGATGGGGAAACGGATCCTGATGGCCAAGGTGGGGCTGGACGGCCACGACCGGGGCGTAAAGGTAGTTGCACGGACGCTGCGAGACGCGGGGTTCGAGGTCATCTACACCGGGCTACACCGGACGCCTGAGGAAATAGTTGAGGCGGCCCTGCAAGAGGACGTCGAGGTAGTCGGCATCAGCATCCTTTCGGGCGCGCACATGGCCCTGGTTCCGCCCATCATTGAAGCCTTCAAGGCCCAGCAAGCCGAGGACATCGCCGTCTGCGTCGGCGGCGTCATCCCGGCGGAGGATGTTGCGGCGCTGAAGGCTCTGGGTGTCGCCGAGGTGTTTCACCAAGATTCCACCACGGAGGAGATTGTGCGCTGGATGGAACGGGCGACGGCTGAGAGGAAGTCAGGAATTGAGGAAACCAGGAAGTGAGGGCGAACAGGCCGGCTCCTGCTGCCCTACTTCCTGATTTCCCATGACAGGATCATGGATACGTGGCCGCCCGTCTACGATCCCACCTACATCCCCGAGCCCGATCAGCGCTGCTGGTCACCAGACCTCGAGACCATGCATCCGAGCGAACGGGAGAAGGTGATCCTGGGGAAGCTGCAAGCGATTACCCGCTACGCCTGGGAGCGGTCCCCCTTCTACCGGGAGAAATGGGAGCAGGCAGGCGTCCACCCCGACCACCTGAAGACGCTGGACGACCTTCAAAGGTTTCCGGTGGTGCAGAAACACGAGCTTCGAGAGGAGCAGGCGAAGCACCCGCCCTTCGGCAGCTACCTCTGTATCGACCCCGTCGAGGTCCTGCGGGTCCATGGCACCTCAGGCACCACCGGCAAGCCGACGGCCTTCGCCATCGGACGGGACGACTGGGGGAGGATCGGCGAGGCGCACGCGCGCATCATGTGGGGCATGGGAATCCGGCCGTCTGACACTATCTTCATCGCCTCCTTCTTCAGCCTCTACATGGGGAGCTGGGGAGCGCTGGTTGGCGGCGAACGCATGGGCGCGACCTGCTTCCCCTTCGGCGCCGGCGTGCCCGGTCAAACGCTGCTTGCGGTCCGCTGGATGCAGGAGATGCGGCCGACGGCGCTCTACAGCACCCCTTCCTATGCCTTGCACCTGGCCGAGACGGCCCGTGGCGAGGGCGTGGACCCTCGCTCCTTCGGGCTTCGGACCTTGTTCTTCTCCGGCGAGCCGGGCGCCGGGATCCCGGCGACCCGGCGGCAGATCCAGGAGACCTATGGAGGGGTCTGCATAGATACCGGGAGCATGGCCGAGATGACCCCCTGGATGACCAATGCAGAATGCGAGTTCCGCCACGGCATGCACCTCTGGCAGGACATCGTCTACTCAGAGGTCTGTGATCCCAAGACCTATCAGCCGGTCCCCTATGGCGGTGAGGGCACCCCTGTTTACACCCACCTGGAGCGGACCTCGCAGCCTATGATCCGGCTCGTCTCAGGAGACCTCAGCCGCTGGACCGACGAACCCTGCGAGTGCGGGCGTACCTACCCCCGGCTGCCCATGGGCATCTACGGCCGAATCGACGACATGTTCATCGTCCGTGGGGAGAACATCTACCCCGGCGCCATCGAGGACGTGCTGCGAGCGACACCCGGCTTCGGGGGCGAGTTCCGCATCGTCATCACTCGAGAGCGGGCCATGGACGAGTTGGTGGTGCAGGCCGAGTACGACGCGGCGACCGCCGCCAAGGCGTCATCCGAGCCTGGACTGTTGGAGGGCTGGCGGCGCGACCTGGAGGGACGCCTGCGGACGGTGATCGGCGTCCGCCCGGTGGTCCGGCCCGAGGCGCCGGGCGTGCTGGCCCGGACCGAGTTCAAGGCACGGCGAGTCATCGACAATCGGGACCTGTACCGGAGCTTCTTGAGCGAGGCGTAAGTCCCTGCTGCGGGAGGCAGCGGCCACGGCTAGAGCGCCTCTTCCTCTCGAGACTGCCGCCGCAACGGCACGAGCCTCCTATCGTGACCCGAGGGGAGTTCGGCCGGTGTTCTCGCCATGGCCACCTCCTTCCCTCTGACTCATCTTCCGCATGGATCTCGGCCACCGTATCGGCGCCTGAAGCGAGCAGGCCGGCGAACTCTTATCGGACGCAGCGAGGAGCGGAGATCCGTGTGT
>CAZPYZ010000531.1:0-3447 GCA_964590215.1 uncultured Dehalococcoidia bacterium
CGGCTGGGGTGCCAGACACCGGCCTTGGCGATTGCGAGGAGCGGGTGGGGTGGGGAGCGCGTGGCGGGCGACGTGGCAATCTGGGGTGGGGTCACGATTGGGATCCACCAACGACGGATTATTTTCCTGGCAAACCCTGCGACGTTTGGCAGCGCTTCGCCAGGGGGTGACAAGCCTGCCAAGCCCCCAGCAGGCGGGGGCGCCTGCTCCACATTTTCAGACGAATCCGGGTGGGACAACCGTTGACATCCGCACCGTGAGACCGGGTTCGCCATCATCCCCGAACCTCTGACGGCCACCCATGCGCGTTAGACCGAGACCGCCTGAGACCCCAGTAGGGCCATCAGGCTGCGGACTGAGGGCTGTTTGTCGAGGCTGTATGCCTGCTCGACGATCGCGTCCCTCCGGCTCTGGGGCACCGCCGCGGCCGCGTAGCGGTGGAACTTCTCGGCCACCGCCTCCGGGCCCATGGGGTTCTTGGGGTGGCCCGGCGCGTAGGGGACCTCGGCCACCACTTCCCGGCCGCCCTTCGTGGTGAGCAGGATCCGGCAGGGGTGCGACCCGTACTCGTTCAGGCCGTTGTCGACATCGAGGGTGATCCGGGCCATGAGCGAACGCACGGCAGGATCGTGCCACCGTTCTCCCTGGTACTGCCGGAGGGTGAACTCCCCGTCCTGCAGCGCCACCGCGATGAGAAAGGGGAAGGAGTGGTCAGCGGTCTCCCGGGAGTGAGGGTCCTGGCGCTCAGCGTCCGTGACCTGGGAGGTCACGAAGGGGATGTCCGCCATCCAGACATGCACTCCCTCGATCTCATCCGGGTCCTTGATCTCTGCCCGGCACTGCAGCGTCGCGGCGAGGGCAGCCTGACTGGTGCCGATGGCCGGGAAGGCCTTGATGGCGAAGTCCACCATGCGAAAGTCGCCATCCCTGGGGGCGATGAGTGGGCTCAGATCGGCGCCGCCGAGCATGGCCGCGGACCACTCCTCCAGGGCGGTGGGCGGCCCGGTGACGCCCTCCATCGCCATGAGCGTCGCCATCATCGCGGTGTGGGCAACCATGGAGTTAGCCACGGACTTCGCGGCGGAGAGCTGGCCCCGGCGCACGATGCCCAGGGTGCCGCAGTGAGAGATGCTCAGGGCGATGGCATTGGCCAGGGTCTCTGGGGGGAGCTTCATTAGCCACCCTGCCATGGCTGCGGCGATGATCCCGGACCTCGACGTGGAGTCCCAGCGGCCCCGGACGCTCCGGTCAACCTGGGGGCCCGAGGGCATGAGCGAGGATATCTCGTAGCCCATCACGATGGCGGCCAGCACGTCGATGCCCGAGCAGTCGTGGCGTTCCCCTATCGCAAGGGCGGTCGGGATATTGTCGCTGGCGTGACCGGACGCCCTCGGGTCCATGCCCATGTCATTCAGGTCCAAGGTCCGTACCAGCACCCCGTTGGCCAGGACGGCGTTAGCAACTGAGGTCCGCTGGGACGTCCCGATGACGGTGCACTCAGGCGTCCCACCCAGGGCCTTGACGGCGCGTAACGTCCCCGCGGGCGCGGGCTCGCCCAGGGCGGCAAAGGCGCAGCCGATAGCGTCCAGCAGGTGGAGCTTGGCTCGCTCCCGTGCGGTGGGCGTGACCCCCGCGGCGTCGAACTCGGTGATCCATTTCGCGAGATCATGAACAAAGGGCATGAGGTCCTCCTTGACGGATTCGGGCGGCTGATCAATGGGGAGCTAGCGGGTCAGTTTGCTCCCGGATGGCGATGCGGCGGTGGCGACACAGCCGAGGGCGACTGTGCCACATGTTCCCGCCGGGCTTGGGGAGAGACCCCACCGGCTGCTACCGGCCCGCCGGAACCTGACCCACCTGTACCCAGGTGCGCTCCCAGGAGAGGTTGTTCGCCTGGCCTTTGCGGTTATCACCCCAACCGTGGACGTAGGGCTGGGAGATGATGAACCCCACCTGGGTGATAAGCGGCAGCGTATACAGCTTCTCCAGCATGAGCCGTTGCAACTGGATCCAGAGGGCCTTTCGCTTCGCCACGTCCAGTTCCACGTTCTGGGCGTCGATGATGCGGTCCAGCTCAGGGTCATTGATGTCCGGCAGGGGGTTTAGCTTGCCCTTGGAGTGGAGCTTGTTGGCCCAGTCTGCCTCGGGTCGGGAATCGACGGAGCCAATGGTGATGTCGAAGTCGCCATCGAGTTCCATCTTCAAAGCCGCGGCATCTTCCCGCGGGTCCAGCTTGACCCTGAATCCGACCTTCCCGAGCTGGGTTGCGGCGATCTCAAAGTTCTGAGCAGCGCGGCTGTTGTTCTTCTCGTGCATCGCCCGCACCTCGACCCCGGACGGGTACCCCGCCTCCGCCAGCAGCCGCCTCGCCTCGGCGAGGTCGGCATCCTTGGGTTGCCGATAGCCGGGGAGCTTCATAAGCTCCTCCGCGGGGATGCTCCAGCCTTCCTTGCGGTTTCCCTGCATGGCAGGCGGGTTGATGCTGCCGAGCCCGAAGGTGAGGGTGTTGATCAGCTCCTGCCGGTCCAGGGCCAGGTGCGCTGCACGGCGCACCCGCACGTCGTTGAAGGGCGGCCGGCCCACCCGAAGCCGGAGCCCGTCCGCGGTGTCCTGGG
This sequence comes from uncultured Dehalococcoidia bacterium, assembly GCA_964590215.1. Taxonomy (GTDB): domain Bacteria; phylum Chloroflexota; class Dehalococcoidia; order SHYD01; family SHYD01; genus CAZPYZ01. The sequence goes on from CAZPYZ010000531.1 coordinate 2,616, forward strand.
AGTAGCTCTCCACGCGCGCCTGGGGGTTGACAGCCGTCAGCGAGTCTGCCTGGATCTTGTCGGTCAGCTTCACCAGGTCGTTCTTCCCAGCGCTGAAAGCCGCCATCGATTGCGAGGCATCCACGCCGTAGAACAGCTTCACGCCGTCCAGGTAGGGCTTGCCCGGCCGCCAGTAGGTCGGGTTCTTCATGAACGTCGCCCCGCTGCGCCGGTCAAACTCCTTGAGCACGAACGCCCCGGTGCCGATGGCCTCCTTTTCGAAGTCGACGCCTCGCTCGAAGGCCTTCTTGGACAGCATATTGACGTACACACCGGTGAGGTCGTCCAGGAAGATGGGGGTTGGGCCCTTCGTCGTGATCCTCACCGTATGGGAGTCCACTTGCTCGACGGAATTCGCCTCTCGGATGTAGATCGACTTGTTGAAGTTGTTGGCGGGGCTTCGCAGGTACTCCAGGGTCCAGACGACGTCGCCGGCCGTGAAGTCGGATCCATCGTGGAACTTCACGCCCTTGCGAAGATGGAAGAGGTAGGTGGTTGGGTTGACCTGCTCCCAGCGCTCCGCCAGCCGGGGGACGACCTGAAAGCTCTCTCGGTAGTCACCGGTATAGTCGTAGTCCACCAGCCCGTCGAAGACCATCCAGGTATTCTGGGCTCCGCCGGAGGAGTTGTCCTTGTAAGGGTGAACCGACGTGGGATTGTTGCGGCTGGTGAGGTAGAACACGCCGCCGTGCTCGGGCTGGAGTCCGGCCGGCTCAGGGGCCGGTTCCGGTGGCGCCGGAGCGGAGCACCCGACCGCCAGGAAGCAGAGCGCCGCCAGCAGGCCTCTAAATTG
>CAZPYZ010000532.1:0-766 GCA_964590215.1 uncultured Dehalococcoidia bacterium
GCCCCAGGATCCCGCCCTGCCCTGGCGGCAGCGCCGCCGAAAGGGGGAACGACCCGAGCACCAGAGCAACCGCGGCCGTTATCCGCATCGCCAGGCTAAAGCACAGCTTCCGTACCATCATTCCTCCTTCGCCCGCGGTGGCGGGCTAAGACTCATGAGCTTTCCAGCGGGCTCCGGGCTGACGAAGAGCCTCTCACAACAGGTGGGCGACATACTAAGCCGCACCTTCCCCACATTGCCAATTCATAACGATTCCCCTTGTTCGGGGACAGTTTGTAGGGGCCCTGCTTGCTCCGCAACGGGTTTTTTCCCAGAAAATTCCCAAGATCCTGGGGGGTCTGGGCCGGGGCAAGACTAACCGCCGTCCGTTGGGACGCGGCAGCAAAGGCAATGGCAATCCGGGAAGCGCGAGCAGGCGAGGGCGCCTGCTCTACATTTCTGTTTCACTGCATCCCACGGAGGATGGCCTCGCCCGTCCTACACGGCCCTGCATGGCGCTCCCTCGACACCCCCCTGGACCCTGCTTCAGGGCGGTGTAGAGACTCTGGTGTCCGACACGGCGGCCCAAGGGACGGCTGCGGGCCATCGACCCCTGGCCGCCGCGGGCACGGGCCCTCCGTGGCAAACTCCCCTTCGGGAATTACTGGGGCAGCGGGCTTGCTCGCGCGGGATCCAGCCCCCGCAGGAAGTCCTCGACCGGGAGAATCCAGGTGCGGCCCCGTCGTTCACGACCATCGCCGCGGTAGAGGAACAGCAGCTCGGCCTG
>CAZPYZ010000532.1:776-3069 GCA_964590215.1 uncultured Dehalococcoidia bacterium
CGCGCAGGTCCTCTGGCCGGACGCGGCCGGCGTTCTTCACCTCTATGGCCCAGAACGCATCCGGGCCGTAGACCACGAAATCCACCTCAACCCCGGACCGGGTGCGCCAGTAGAACAGCTCCCTGCTGTCGGGACGATACGCGAGCCATGCGCGCAGATGTTGTGCGACCAGGCCTTCGAGGGCAGCCCCTTCGATCTCCTCCGGCCGGTCCAGGGGGCCTCTGGGGCGGAGCGAACGAAACACGCCGGCGTCGAAGAAGAAGAATTTCGGGTGCACCGCCGTCTCCCGCTTGGCCCGGCGGGTGAACACCGGCACTCGAAAGGCCAGCAGCAAGTCCTCCAGCACTTCCACATAGGTCGCGACGGTTTTGCGTTCGACCTGGCATTCCCGGGCTACATTGGCCACGTTCAGCACCGCACCGTGGGAAAAGCTGACGGTCTCCAGGAAGCGGGCGAACACGCCCACGTTGCGGGCCCACCCTTCCAGGCGCACCTCCTCTTCGAGGTAGAGTGAGGCGTAGGCGCGCAATACATCATCGGGCTCTTGGGCCGCGACCACGAGGGGCAAGAGCCCACGGGCCAGCGCTGCATGAAGATTGAAGGGCTCCAGCTCGGCTGCCATAAAGGGATGAAGCGTCCTCACCACGGCGCGCCCCGCCAGCAGATCCACGCCGCCACGACGTAGTTTGCGGGCGCTGGACCCAGTGAGTACGAAACGCGGCCGGCCCTCCGACTCGATGAGGGCGTGAACCACGTTGAGCAGATCGGGGACTCGCTGGACCTCATCCAGTACCACCGTTGAGCGTTCCGGCGCGCCGCGGAGCAGGTCACGGAGACGCTCGGGACGGGCGGCGAGCTCACGGGCGACATCTGGAAGCAGGAGGTCAACAAAGAGGGCATCGCTCAGGGCATGGCGCAGCCAGGTGGACTTGCCGGTCCCGCGCGGCCCGAACAGGAAGAAACTTCCAGCGGGTGGTCGAAAAAATCGAGGCGCAACTTCCATAACGGGTCGCAAAAAGGAATTACCACTTCCATAATACACCCAGGCCCGCCCCGTTGGCAGCCGGACGGCGCGCGGTGGCGGCTGGAAGGACGGTAGGGACGGCGGTAGGACGGGCTTGGCTAACGGGCTTCGAAGGGGTTCAGCAGGCCGACGCCTGTCCGGACGAGAACCCCAGTGTCGCGCATGACGAAAGTCCACCCATGCACCTTTGCCGTCGAGGCCATCAGGCTGTCCACCGCCGGCAGAGGGTCCGGTACATTCATCCGGCCCCACTCCTCGGCGATCTCCGTGGTGATGGGGATGGTCCGGTCCACGAAGTCTCGATGCGGTTGGTCTAGGAGAGCGGCCGCAAAGCCGCACTCACCGGTGGGAAGATGGGCGAAACGTTCCTGGCGTGAAGCCGGGGTCTGGGGCAGAGCCCCAGTGTTACCAGCTTTCCGGCCGGGCTTCTAGCCAGGCCTGATAGACAGCCGCCTGAACAACGTCTTGCCGCCTGACAAGGCGTTCGATTCCTTGGCGAACCTCTCCCAGCGCCAGGACGCTCAGGTGCAGCTCCCTGTTGGCAACGGTCGCAAGCCAGGCCTTGACGTTCTGGTTGCCGTTCGGTTTGCGGGCTTCCGATGCGACATCCGTGTCCAGCAGGAAGCTCATAGCTCGACCCGTCGGGACGGCTCCTTCGATCGGTGGATCTCCAGCAAACTGAGGTCCGGCCCGCTCATGAGGAAATGATAAAATCCCACGTTGGCTTCACCCTTGAGCCGCTGATACTCCTTGGCCGAGAGCACGACCACAACATCTTCCCCGTGCTTCGTGACTACCTGCGGCCCCTCCTCCACCGCCCTGCGCACGAGCTGGCTGAAGCCCTGCTTCGCCTGTCGTATCTGCCACCGCATCGGTCACCTCTCTGTCCAGTCTGGACAGAGTATAGCGTCGTGGGCGGGACCGCGAGCCCGGAAGGATGGCGTGAAATGCCAGGGGAGCAACGGCGCACGGGGTGTCCGGACGGAGCCTGGTATACTGACGGTGGGCTAGCAGAATTCGGAAAAGCGATGTCAGAAACCTTACCACGAGAAGCGGTGCTCCGTCCGCGGAGACAGCTCACTCTGCCCGCCCGCATCTGCGAGCGGTTGGGGCTGGAGGCAGGGGACCGCATCGAGATCGCCCTGACCGAGGGTGGCTTGCTTCTCCGGCCAAAGAAGAACGCCGCTCTCCTGGCCCTGAGGGAGATCCACCGCGCTTTCGCGGAGGCAGGCATCACCGAAGAGGAGCTGCTGGAAGAAGGCCGGCGCG
>CAZPYZ010000532.1:3079-3432 GCA_964590215.1 uncultured Dehalococcoidia bacterium
TGTCTGGACAGTACAACGTTGCCAAGGGGGGAACGGCGCACGGCGTCTCCGAGGGAGCCTGATAAGTGCGGGAAGAGCTAACCCGTAAGTATTATGGGGGAACCTAAGCCCAGACCATTCCTCGACACTAACGTCCTCTTCTCTGGGCTCTATTCCGCTGGGGGTCCTCCAGCTCAGCTACTCCGTGCTCATGGCGCGGGAGACATTACCATAGTCGTCTCCCGGCAGGTTCTGGAGGAACTTGTCGTCGCAATCCAGAGGAAGGCGCCGGCTCTGCTGGCGTTACTCCATCATTTCCTGACCGCGTCGCCCCCAGAAGTCTGTCCCGCGCCGGCCGCGCAAGAAGTGAAGGA
>CAZPYZ010000533.1:0-3428 GCA_964590215.1 uncultured Dehalococcoidia bacterium
CGTGGTTTCACTCTGGATTACCTCCGGCCGTTGCACCATAGTCGCGCCAGCCGGCGTCCCGCGCCATCACTGACGGCTACCTCCAACATCGCGGGTTTGACACCCCCGATGCCCACCTGTAGGCTTTGGCCTAAAACCCAGAAGAAGCGAAGGTAGGCGTCTGTGTGGCTGGCCATGGCAGCCGTGGCGTCGATTTGTCGACGGGAGGGAGGCATCGATGTTGGGCAAGCAGGGTGATGCGTTGTCGCGGCGGGATTTCATGAGACTTGCAGGCATGGCCACGGCCGCAACCGGGGTTGGCGCCTGCGGCCCGGGCGCCTCACCCGGGCCGTCGGGAGCCAGCGGCCCCGCCACCCAGGCCAGGGCGGAATGGGAGGTGGAGTGGGAGAAGCTGGTGGACGCGGCCAGGCAGGAGGGCCGGGTGGTGGTCATGACCCTAGCGGGCGAGGGCTACCGGAAGCAGAGCAGCGAGTTCGAGGCCGCTTTTCCAGGGGTCGCGGTGGAGCATTCCGGCATGTTCGCCCGGGACTGGGCGCCGCGCGTGCTCCAGGAGCGCAAGGCCGGCCTCTATGCCTGGGACGTAGCGGGACCGCCGACCATCACCGCTTTCGGGAGTCTCTTCCCCGAGAACGTCTTCGATCCCATCCGGCCGGTGATCTTCAGGCCCGATGTCCTCGGCGACCAGCACTGGCAGGGCGGGTTCGAGTTCGGCTTCGCGGATACCGATAAGAAATGGACCTTTGGCTACGGCTGGAACCTGGAAGGGGGTTTTTACCTCAATACCAACCTGGTGAGAGAGGGCGAGATAAAGGGCTTCACGGACCTCCTCGACCCCAAGTGGAAGGGCAAGATCGCGATAGCGGACCCCCGCACCGGTGGCGCCTCCGCCGTTCCCCTGGCGGTGGCGGCTCTGAAGCACGGAGACGGGGCGATAAACCAGTTCTTCGAGGTCCAGTCGCCCACCCTCTTTCGAGAGCCGCGCCAGGGCGCCGAGCAGGTGGTGCGAGGGCAGGCCGCCGTGGCCATCGGGACCACTGAACCCGTGATGGCGGAGTTTCGCAGCCAGGGGCTGACGAACGTAAAGCGCCTGTTCCCCGAGGATTTCAGCTTCCTCTTCCAGGACGTGGTCTGGCTCATGAACCGTGCGCCCCACCCGAATGCGGCGAAGCTGTACATCAACTGGCTGCTATCGAAGCAGGGCCAGGAGGCGTATGCAAAGAACGTGAACCAGAACAGCCGGCGCAAGGACGTTGCCCCCGTCAACCAGGACGTACTCCCGCCCGAGGGCGCGGACAAGCGCTTTCTGGATATGCTGCGCCAGGACAAGTACCCGGAGTCGGAGCGAATCCGTGAACTGACCCGCCAGCTGCTGAAGTAAGGGCGCCCTGATCCACCACCGCTGAATCCAGCCAGGCGTTCGCTGGTGCACCGATTTGGTGGGGAATTAGGGGGGCGCGGGGCGCACGTGCGCATTGCGTCAGCACCAGTCGCGTGTAATACTCCGCGGGTGTCACTTTTCCTCCTCCCCTTACCAGGCAGAGGGTGACTCATAGCCACGGTGGGCAACGCCATCGTTGGCCCCGGGCAACCCCAAAGACCATGAGCGAGGTCCTTCGATGCCTATAAAGACAGTTGACTTACTGGAGATGGCGGCACAGCCCGAGGCGCGGCGCACCCCCCTCATCGACGGGCCGCGGTTTGCCGCCTGGTTCCATATCTACAAGAATCCCGGCCAGCATGACGAGATGCACTGTCACAACGCCGACCAGGTCTTCTATTGCATTAGCGGCGAGTGCACCATGCACTTCCCCGATGGCAGCAAGTCCGTGCTGCGTCCGGGCATGGCCGCCCTGATCACCGCCGCCTCGTTCTATCAGCTGGAAAATTCAGGGACAGGCAACATGGTGATGCTCGGCGCCCGTGCCTCCAGTGAGGAAGCCATCCAGACGATCGGCTACGAGACCCGAAAGGAACTCTTCCCCAGGGAAAATACGACGCCGCCCAGGGGCACCAGTATCCTCGTCTAGCAGCCCTGGGCGTAGTGCGTGGTGCGTAGGGAGTAGGGGCGGGCTCCGACCCACTCACCACTCCCTACGCACTACTCACAACGTGAACAGAATTTGCGTTAACCCGCCAGCTAGCTTATGGCCGCACCTCATAGAGCGCATGAGTTGATGGAAGCGGCAGCCGGCGGAACCTGGTGAAACCCGCCCCTTGGGCCAGGGCCAGCAGTGCTGGCTCTGGCAGGCCCAGAGTGCCGAGGCCCGCTCCGTCAAGCTCGCTCATGCCGGAAGGTAGGCAGGTCAGCAGCGACGACGCATACCTCGAAGCGGTCTGCACTCGATTGCTGGCCAGATTTTCTTCGAAGGTCGGTTCGCAGGCTATCTCCAGAATGAACCAGACGCCATCGTCTCTCAGGGCCCGCCGTATTGACCCTGCCGCCCGGCCGGGGTGGGCCATGTCGTGCAGACAGTCACACGTAAGCGCCAGGTCGAAGCTCCCGTCCTCGGATAGTGGCTCCCGGACGGCGTGATGGAACTCCAGGTTGCCCATTCCCGCCGCTCGCCGGTACTCAACAGCCTTCCGAAGGGCAACCTCGGACACTTCATAGCCGAAGAAGATTGATCGGGGAAACGCCCTGGCCAGCTCAAGTAGGGCCATCCCGGTGCCACATCCAACATCCGCGACCTTAGCTCCCCGGGTGAGCTTCTCGACGACACCCTCCAATTGGGGGAGGACGTGCTGCACCAGCTCGTCGCGGTACCAGTTCTTGCGAGACCGTTCAGAGGCCTCCGTCGCCGGCGGACCCTGATCGTCCCAGGTGAACCCTCGCCCGGTCCGGAACGCCTCAGGGAGCTTTTCAAAGTTCGCCTGGCGGCCGAGGAAGGTGAGGAAGGGCGCGCCGGCGAAGGTTGGGGCGTCTTCATCGGACAACAGTGCAGCTATCGCCGCGCCGAGATGAAAACGCCCGGCGCCGTCATGTTCGATAACGCCGGCCGCGGCCTGGCAACGAAGCCATTCAAGCAGCCAGCGTTCGTGCAGGCCTGTGGACTCAGCCAGCTCTCCGGCCGAAACCGGGCCTATGTCCGCTAACGAGCGAAACAGGCCCAGTTTCAAGCCCAGCCCGAGCATCCCTGTTACGTAACCAGCCGAGACCAGGCCCGTCAGGAAGTCCTGCTTCTCACGCAACTGGGGTTGGTTCATGAGCTCATCGCAAATCCGAAACTCTGTGCGCGCTTTCATTGATGGCTCCTCCATCGGCGCCACGATCGGGCGATGGTGATGGTCACGCGGTCAGCAGCCCCTTGTGCTTGAGCGCCCGCTCCAGGGCCGGCTGCATCTTCATCTCTCGGAACTCATGAATCGCGAAGTCTAGGTGCTCCAGGGCTTCGGCCTGCTCCGCTGGGTAGTGCTCCAGAAGGAGCTCA
>CAZPYZ010000534.1:0-3402 GCA_964590215.1 uncultured Dehalococcoidia bacterium
GTTTCGGGCGGGTCGGGGAGGAGATCGCCTCAGAGCTGGCAGACCGCGGCATCCAGTTCGTGGTGCTAAATTTAGAACCTACCCCGGAGTCTGCGGAACGGGCGCGCGAGCGCGGCCATCTGGTCGTCCAGGGGGACGCCACCGAGGACCAAACCCTCGAAGCCGCGGGAGTCCGGCGAGCCCGCACCCTCATCGCCGCCTCGGACTCGGATGCAGGCAACACCTACATCACTCTCAGCGCCAAGGCGATGAACCCCCAGGTGTTCGTTGTGGCCAGAGTGGGGTCCCTGGCCGCCGAAGCAAAGCTGCCGCGGGCGGCGGCCGACCGGGTCATCTCTCCCTATCAGGTGGGCGGCCGGCGCATGGCCCTGGCCGCTCTTCAGCCGCTGGTGGTCGACTTTGTCGATATGCTGAGCCGCGGCCGTTACGCGGGAGTGATTTTGGCGGAGCTCGCGGTGACAGAGGAATCGGGTCTCGCCAACGGGACCATCGGGGAGATCGTCACGGCGGTGCCGGGAGTCACGGTGCTGGGGGTCATGCAGAGCGACGGCAGCGTTGTCGCAGGGTCCCAGCCGTCCCTCCGTCTACAATCAGGGGATCAGCTTATAGTGCTGGGACCGGAGCAGGAGATGCAGCGGCTCAGCCGGAGATAGCGTTTAGCTGTTAGCTCCCCTGGGAGAGGGTTAGGGTGAGGGCCAACGGATCCTCCTCCCCACATCGCGGCCTGCCCAAGCTCAGCATCACGTGGACCTTGTATGAACTGGTCACACCGGCAGGCTCTCTAGGCTCTCGCTGGAGCCCGGCGGTGCGTGTATCCTGTAAGGGTTGGAAAACCGCTGCCCATCACGGGGCAGCCCCTTACCCGGAGGAGAGTGGATGAGCCATGCTTTCGCAAGCTGACAACGAACTGCTGACGCGAGTCGGCCCCGGTACCCCCATGGGCGAGCTGATGCGCCGCTACTGGCACCCTATCGCGGCGACGGCGCAGTTGGACGAGAACCCCGTCCGAAAGGTCCGTATCCTTGGCGAGGATCTGACCCTGTATCGGAACGAGAGGGGTGGGTTGGGCCTCATCGGCGACAAGTGCGCCCACCGCCGGGTCGACATGATGTTCGGCATCCCGACGCAGGATGGGCTGCGATGCCCCTATCATGGCTGGCTTTATGACAACACCGGCCAGTGCATCCAGATGCCCTACGACGAGTCGGAGGGGAACACCACCTTCAAGGAGAGGGTCAGGATCAAGGGCTACCCGGTGCAGGAGCTACGGGGCGTTATCTGGGCGTACCTCGGCCCGGAGCCCGCTCCGCTGCTGCCCATGTGGGACTTCCTCTGCTGGGACGACGTCTTCTACGACGTGGGCAGCACGCTTATCCCCTGCAACTACCTCCAGATCATGGAGAACTCCCTGGATCCCGTGCACGTGGAGTGGCTACACACCCACTTCTCCAACTACGTGCTGAAGCGGCTGGGCCGCGCCGATATGCGCCGCCAGGGCTGGACTAACACCAGCGGCGAGGTGGCCAAGCACGAGAAGATCGGCTTCGACGTCTTCGAGTACGGGATCGTCAAGCGCCGGATCACGGACACCACCGACGAGAGCCACCCCTATTGGACCATGGGCCACCCCATCGTGTTCCCCAACACCCTCAAGACCACGGGCTTCCAGGTCCGCGTGCCCATCGACGACGAGAACACGAACCACTGGTGGATTTTCCCGTACAAGGTCCCGGCCGAGGCGGGCATGACCTTACCCCAGAAGGACATCCCGTACTACGAGGTGCCGCTACCGCTGGTGGGCGGGGACGGCAACCCGCCCTGGGACCTGCTGGATAACAACAGCGGCCAGGACATCATGATGTGGATCACCCAGGGCCCCATCGCCGACCGCACCCAGGAGAAACTCAGCCTGTCGGACAGGGGCGTCATCCTCTACCGCAAGCTCTTGATGGAGAACCTCCAGAAGATCCAGCGGGGGGAGGAGCCGATGAACGTGTTCCGAGACCCGGCCGAGAACTGGGAACTGGAACTGCCGTCGGAGTACTGGTACCTCTCGATGCAGGCGTCGGGCTACAGCGGGCTCAGCCGCACCGGCGGGTCCACCAAGTACAGCCCGGTGATCCGAGAAGCGATCAGGCGGATTCAGGGCGAAGAGGCGTTGAAGCAGCCGGTGTCATAGTTTATCCGCAGATGACGCAGATTACGCAGATAACAACCCCACCCCTGGCGTGGCTTCGGGTCAGGGCGACGAGGGGAATGGCCGACGACAAGCTACTCTGGGGAGCGGGTCAAATCCTTTCAATCTGCCCAATCTCGGATCAGGAGGGGGGAAGCGATGCCCGAGAATATCCCTGTGTTCAAGTACCCAGGTCCGAACGCGCCCGGGGGGCGGGACGCCTCGGAGGGGCGGAAGTCCTTCCCGATGTGTCAGACTGAAAACGTCATCAGCACGGTCCAGGTGTTCCAGCCAGGCGTCGGAAACCGGCTGCATTTCCATGGCGCCGAGGACGGTTACTGGTTCGTGTTAGGGGGGCAGGCCACCTTCTACGGCGAAGGCGATAAGGTCCACGCCGTGCTCAACCAATTCGAAGGCTTGTTGATGCCGGCCCGCACTAGGTACTTCTTCAAGTGCACCAGTGACGTGCCCCTGGAGATCTTGCGGGTGAACTACCAGGTGCCGGCCCTGGCGAAAGAGGAGCAGGAGAAGGCGGCCGTCACCGCGTAACCGGGGATGCCCCTGGAGTTGCCCCAACACGAACGGGGCTGTCCCTTCTGCCGGAACATCGAGGGCTGGACTGAGGCCGTGGTGGTGGAGAACCTGGCCGAGAGCTTCGCGTTCCTCAATCCCCGCCAATTTGGCAGAGGGCACGTCCTGGTCATCCCCAAGCGCCATGCGCCGACGGTGTTGGACCTGACGTCGGCGGAGGCGGTGGCCATCATGCGACAGGTTCACCGGCTAGCCGCCGCCATCGCCAAAGCCCTGGATCCCTCGGGGCTCAACATCTTCCAGAACAACGGCCTGACCGCGGGCCAGATGGTGGCGCACTATCACGTCCACATCGTGCCGAGCTACCCCGGGGACCCACCGGGCGGGCGGATTTTCCGCTCAGCGGACTTTGAACGGACGCCCTACGAGGAGCGGGTGGCGCTGGCAGAGCGTATCCGCCGGCACCTGGTCCCGCTTGCGTAACCCATAATCCCGTAGCTGGTGGGGAAGACGCTCGGCTTGCTCGAGGCGCCCAGGCCGGCACAGCGTGACGATCGAAGCGTCATCGCGCACGAAGGAGCCGGCTGTGGCCTCCCGGGCCCCTTCGAGATGCTTCGGTCCGCCCACCCAGCACCCCAGACGCCCCTGCTCTCTCAAGCATGACAGGTGGCGGCGGGCTCTTCATCGTTGGAGCA
>CAZPYZ010000535.1:0-3398 GCA_964590215.1 uncultured Dehalococcoidia bacterium
GGAGACGCCGCAGAAGGAGTCGATTGTTCTGGCCCGTTAGCCGTACGCACGGTAGGGCCCGGTGCTGCCGAAGGCGTTGCACGTGAGCGTGATGATGTCGGGTTTGACCTTCACCAGACTCTGATGGTCGAAGCCAAGGCGCTCCATGGTCCCTGTGCGGAAGTTGTCTGCCACGATGTCGCTGACCTGGACCAGCTTCAGGAACAGCTCCTTGCCGCGGGCGCTGTACACGTCCAGGCAGATGCTCTTCTTGTTGCGGTTCCAGTAGGCGAAGGTGCCTCCCTCGTTCCACCACGCCTCACCCGGCTGGTTATCCGGCCATGGTCCCGAGCGGCGGTCGTTCAGGTGCGACGGGTGTTCCACCCTGATGACCTCCGCTCCCATGTCCGCCAGGAAGGTCGTGCCGTAGGGCAGGACCATGACCTGCTCCAAGGACAGGACGCGAATGCCGTCCAGAAGTTTGCGCTCGGTCATGGTTTCTAGCCTAAATCACTCCTGCGTGAACCAGCGCGGCCAGCTCTTCCCGGGCCAGCCCCAGTTCCCCGCAGAAGACCTCCTCGTTGTGCTCTCCCATCAGTGGCGCACGAGACCGGATCTGCCAGGGCGTCTCGCTGAAGCGGTACGGCGCCCCGGCATACTGAAAGGAACGCCCTAGCTCCGGATGCTCCACGGCGAGAAAGAAATCCCTCGCCTGGAGGTGCTCGTCCTGGAGGACCTCATCGGGCGACCGCACCGGCGCCCATACCATACCCCGCCGCTGGGCGCCGTGATAAAGCTCGTTGGAGGGCCGCGTGGCACAGAAGGCGGCCAGGACCTCCGTGATATGGCCCATCTCCTGCTGGCGCTTGCCCGGATCGCCGTAGCGCTCATCCCGCAGGTCCACTACCATCCCGGCCTCATCGAGCCAGTCCAGGAACTGTTCCCACGCGCCGGCCTCCACGGGCACACGGGTAAAGACCGATGTGCCGTCGCTGCTTGGAAAGATCACCGGTTGGGTTGCCGTTGCCGCCGCGTGCCTCCCGGTCTGGCGCTGGACCAGCTGGTTGCCGAAATAATAGGTGGGCATCGCCGCTTCGGTGGTGTCGTGGCACGCCTCGTGCATCGACACGTCGATGTACTGGCCCTCCCCAGTCAACTGGCGCTGGACCAGAGCCGCGGTGGCGCCCACCATGGCGTAGTGGCTCGCGATATCGTATGCGGCGTCGGTGTAGGGTCTGGCCGGCGGCAGCGTATGGTCGTCGTAGCCGCAGCTCCACAGCGGCCCTCCCAGGGCCAGGCTGACCAAGTCCGACGTCTTGAAGTCCCGGTAGGGACCGCTCTGGCCGAAGGGCGTGATGGAGACCATGATGAGTTTCGGGTTTCGAGTTCCCAGTTCCGAGTAGCTCAGCCCCTTTCCGGCAAGGTAACCGGGCGGGTTGTCTTCGATGATAACGTCGGCGGTCGCGGCCAGCCGCCGAAAGAGGTCGGCGCCGCTTGGTTTGGCGAGGTCCAGGGTGATGCTCCTTTTGCTGGCGTTGTAGTGCCAGAAGGAGAGGCTGCGGTCCGGGTGGGGAACGTCGTTCAGGAATGGGCCGGCAGCACGGCCCGCCGCCCCGCCGGGCGGCTCAACCTTGATCACGTCCGCGCCCATGCCGGCGAAGAGCTTCCCGCACTGCTGGCCGGTGAGCCCGGTTAGCTCCAGGACGCGCAGGCCGTCAAAGAGGGTTGGGGGCATCGCGTCGCTGGCTGATGTCGTTCTGTCAGAGGGCGCGTGATTCATTCAAGAGCCCCGCACCTGTCGTTGCGAGCACGCCCTCGCCGCCTCTCCCGGTCCAATAAGGATTGGCGGGCGTGGCAATCCGGGGTTGGGGGGGCACCGCAACGCAAAGGAGTGTCGTCCCCAATCCAGATTGCCACGCCGGCACGATCCTCGGAGGTACTGGCTTGGTTTGGTACGCCGGCTCGCAATGACAAAAGTCACAGCCTCTCGACATGCCTCCACGCCTAAAACACGCCCCGGTTGAAGAAGTCTTCGACCTCGCCTTCCTTCATGCCGAGCAGTTCCCCATAGACCCGACCGTTGTGCTCCCCCAGGGTTGGCGCCGGTGTGTACGCCTCGTGTGGCAGTGAGGCTATGGTCATGGGCAGGCTGTCCACGCGCACTTTGCTGCCCTCGGCCTCCTGCATCTCGAGATCGACTATATGGCCCCTGGCTCGTAACTGTGGGTCCTCGTCCGCCCGCTGCCCGGGATCCTGCACCATGCCTGCGGCGACACCCGCCCTTTGCAGCCGATGCATCACCTCGTGCTGGCTGCGCGCCGAGGTCCATGCCTCGACGTGACCGTCCAACGCATCCTGGTGTTTAAGCCGGTCCGCAAGGGTGGCGAACCTAGGGTCGGCAGACCATGCGGGCCTTTCCAGGGCGTCCTGGAATCGTTCCCATTCCTCGTCGTTGAACACGGTGATGGCCACCCAACGGTCCTCGCCCTGGCAGCGATAAACGCCGTGGGGAGAGCCCGAAGGGTACGTGGCCCGGTTGCCCCGCGGCATGCCGAGGCGGCGTGTAGAGCGCCCGTTGGCCGTGTAATCGAGTATGTAGGTGCCCATGAGGCTGCACGCCGTCTCCAATTGCGCCAAGTCCACGAACTGGCCGCGGCCAGTGCGGATGCGATAGTAGAGGGCCTGGAGCGCCGCCATGGCGCCGTAGTAGCCCGCGGTGTGGTCCATGTAGGAGTACCCCCAGCCAGCCGAGGGCATATCGGGCAAGCCGCAGGCGAAGGTCTGGCCCGACAGCGCCTGAATGGTGGGCCCATTGGACTGGTAGTCCTGGTGGGGGCCCGAATGGCCGAACCCCGGCATGCTCACATAGATAATCGAGGGGTTGATGGCGGTGAGGCCGTCGTAGTCGAACCCCCAACGCTCCATCACCCGTGCGCTGAAGTTCTCAACGACCACGTCGCTGAGGGCTACCAGTCGCCGGAAGACCTCCTTCCCCTCCGGCGTACCCATGTTCAGCGTGACCCCCAGCTTGTTGCGGTTGAAGTACACGAACATCCCCCGCGCCCGCCAGACCTGGGGATTGAAGGTCATTCGCCTCACCTGGTCTCCATGCTGGCGGCTCTCGACTTTGACGACCTGAGCCCCCAGGTCCGCCAGCAGACGAGTCGTCTGCGGCCCGGATACCACCCAGGTGAGGTCGAGGATCCGGACGCCGGATAGGGGTAAGTTCTTCATAGGAAGTTAGGAAGTTAGGAAGTAGACCAATCGAAGTTGAGACTTAACCTCCTCATTTCCTCATTTCCTCATTTCCTCTCGCCTCCGCCAGTGCCGCAGCCTTCTCAGCGTCCCGGTGCTGGCACCGCTCCCAGAGGGCGATCATGACCTTCGCCCGTTCATCGACGGGCACGTCCACCATCTGG
>CAZPYZ010000536.1:0-3380 GCA_964590215.1 uncultured Dehalococcoidia bacterium
GTGCCCGGGTGCTGGCAGCTTGGACAGAAAAACGTGTTGCGTCCCTTCAACAGCTTCATCTGTACCCGTGTCCCGCACGCGGGGCATGGCTTGCCTCTGCGGTTGTGCACTCGCATCAGCTCGCCCTTGGATGTGATGCCTTCCAGTGGTCCCAGGTCCTCCACATACTCTTCCGCGGCGCCGAGATCGATGGCCCGCCTCAACACCGGTGCGACGGCCGCGTACAGCCGGTTCACATCATCGGGCGAAAGGGCGTTCACCCCGGTCATGGGATGCACCCGCGCTTCGTAGAGGATCTCATCCGCGTAGGCGTTGCCCACGCCGGCCATGTGCTGCTGCTCCATGAACACGTTCTTGATTGGGCCTCGAGCCTTGCCCAGCGCGTGCTCGAATGCCGCGGAGGTCAGTTCGAGGGCATCCGGACCTTGCTTGGCGATGGCCGGGAAGTGGTCCAACTCCTCCATGGGGATCAGGGCCAGGGAGCGGGCCGCGACGAAGCGCACCTCCAGTTCTTCCCCGTCCTCAAAGCCCAGGCGCAACCGCGGCTCCACCGGGATCTTTTGCCCCCCCGGGAAAAGCGCGATCCGCCCGATGAGCATCAAATGGACGACGAGAGCCAACTGATTGGAGAACAGCAGGACCAGCATCTTCCCGCGGCGCTCGATTTCATCAAGGCGCGCCCCGTGCAGTTCGGGCAGCCGTTCTACGCCTGGCATCGTGGTCTTCCCCTCCCGTTTGAGCCAAGCGTCGACCAGCCGCTTGCCCCGCAGCCGCTCCACCAGCACCCGCCGGGTAACTTCTATTTCAGGTAGTTCGGGCATAAGGTAGCCATTAGCTGTTAGCGGTTAGCTCCCCGATCCTCATCCTAAACGGGGGGAGGGCCAGAGCTTCTCTCGAATACCATAGGGGCGCACAGCTGTGCGCCCCTATGCGGTATGTTCTCCTTATAAGCTAGCTGGCGGGTTAACGCAGATTCTGTTCACACTGTGAGTAGTGCGTAGGGAGTGGTGAGTAGGGGGGCGGTTCCCTACTCACTACGCACTACGTACTACGCTCGCCGGGCTTTCAGGTTCACCGGGCTAGGGCTTAGGCCTGTGCCCAGTAACCGAACCCCGCCCCGATGGGGGATGCGTACACTGGGACGTAATCCACCAGGGTCATGGGCTTCCCATCCACCACGCTAGCCGCGGCGATGTGGTTGCAGGTCTCCCTGGTACCTCCCTGAGGCCCTCCGAAGCCCGGCATGCCGGTCACGTTGCGAGTCACCGTGCGGTGGTCCTGGCTGGTGTCCCCTTCGGGGATCTGGTAGCCGTCGAAGCGCCGGGCCGCCTCCTTGGCATCACCTCTCTGGAACGCCTCCAGGATGCTGCGGTCGAACTGCTCATCCAGCCAGGCGTTCTTCATGCCAGGAGTGTGCCACATGCCGCCCGAGCCGATTATCGCGACCCGCAGGTCCAGGGGTGAGTCCTCGATAGCCTTTCGCACTCCTTTGCCGATCTGGTAGCAACGTCCGGCCGTCGGCTGAGGCGCGTAATAGCAATTCAGGAGGATGGGAACCACGGGGATGTCCATGTTGGTGAGGGACTCCGCCGGCCGCATGAACGCGTGGCCCATCCCTCGCTCGGGGTTAGGGAGAGACATGGACCACGCTGGATCGAAGCCCTGCTCCATCAGCCCGGTGAGGATGTCCACCGCCAGGGGCTTGTGGTTCTTGAGCTTCGCCCAGTTCGCCGGGGTCTTCTCTGGCTCCCCAGTCCGAGGAGCCCCGGGGCCAACGCCCCCGGCATCCCGGTTGGCTCGGAAGCCCTCGTAGTCCTCGCCGACGTAGACCGAGAAAGTGGGAAAATTATCGAAGTCGAAGCACTCCTTCTGGTCGTCGCCGAAAATGACGAGCGCGTCCGGCCGTGCTTCGGCCAGTTTCTCCCGCACCATGCCGAAGGCCCGCTGAATCCGGGCGTGCTTCTCCTTGTTGACTTCCAGGGAGTCCTCCGGCACGTCCGTCCGGATCGGCCGGGCTTTCCGCATCTCAACCCAGCGCTCCGGGCGCATGTAGCAGAAGGGTGTGTGGGCGACTATCGCCGCAGAGACTACTTTGGCCATTGGGATCCTCCAGTCTTTCCTGTCTGGCCGCGCTTTGCGCGGAAGACCATGTGTTTCCGTTGATTGCTTAGGCTCCCATGCGGGCGGGGTTGGCCCGCAAAGGCAGCCTCCCATCAGTGTGGAGCGTGATAGGCACGTGACTTGACCCGTTTCTGCACCGGGCCCGCTCCCCCTCCATTCACCTCGCCTGGCGGAACAAAGCCCCGCCGGGCATTATTGTACTCAAGGCGTTGCGAATTGCCAGCGAGTCTCAGCGGGCAGCCAGGAACGAAAAAACGATGACAGCGAGGGCGAAGGCGCCGATTCCCGCGCAGGCGGCGAGCAGGACCGCAGCCGGGGTCCGAACCCAGGCGGCCCCCGTCGCCCGCAAGGCCCAGCAGTGGCCGCCGGCGGCAAGGGATAGAGTGACCACACTGCCCCAGGGCGCGGACCCCAAGGTCATGGCCCCCAACGAGGCCGCCAGGAGGGCAAGTGCCGCGACGAGGAGCGTGACGTCGGTCCAAAGGCCAGCGGCCGGCTCCGCCGTCCCCGTTGCCGAGGCTGCGACCGCTGCACCCCCGAGGGCTCCAAGACTGACATAGGCGTAAAGCAGGGAGGTCACGAAGGCCGTGTCCAGCAAGTAGCCCGCTGCCAGCAATCCCCCCACTTGGTCCACATAGGATGGCGCCGCGGGCAGCTGCGAAGCCGCCCCCACCACAGCACCGGCCCGCCAACCCCGGCCGCCGAGCGCCGCGATAAGCCAGGAGCCGGCCAGCGCGCCCATCAAAGGCACGACGAGGTCCACAAGCCCTCCGGGAGAGCGCCCGAGCCTGGGCATCACCTGCAGCACCATGACGCCTGGGGCTAATGCCACCACGAAACCGATTCCCCATCCAAGCCAAGACGGCAATGAACGCACGGTGCTGGCAGGCAGACGTGTCATTCTCGGGGAGCCACTGGGCCTATAGCCATTCTGTGCGAACGGAATGGTGGGGCGGTGCCGCAAAGTCGCGAAGCATCTGAGGGCGGGTGGGGGGGGGGGGGTTTCACCGTCCCGTGAGGGGTGCTCCTTCACAATGACCGCGGGCGCGGAGCGAGGTCATTCCCGATGCCTGGCCGCCCATCCGTCGCCTGCCGTAGCAGAATGGCAGGCCTGTTGCATGCCTGCCAACAAAGCGGCCCTAATCAAACCTCGCCAGGGAAAAGGCATCGATGGGGAAGCTCGTCTGTCCTTGCGTGATCAGCTCCGAAATCAGTTTTCCGGTGATGGGACTCAGTAGAATGCCGCTGCGGAAATGCCC
>CAZPYZ010000537.1:0-3350 GCA_964590215.1 uncultured Dehalococcoidia bacterium
CTCGCTGCCGCCACGGGCGCCGCCAAGCCGCAGGCGTTGAACTTCAGCGCCCCCGCCGCAGGGAGCTACACCGTCCGGGTCGTGGCCGCGGGCGGCGGTCCCGCCCAGTTCCCAGCGAGCTATACGATCACGGTGACGCACCCGTGAGAGGGGTCCAAGGTCCAAGGTCCAAGGTCCAAGGGAGGAACCGGGAGCGGAGGACTGACGACCGAATACCGAGGACTGACAACTGAATACTGAGGCAAGGGGACCGGAACGGGGATGATGCCGTTCCGGTCCCTTTCTCTGCAAGGGCCAAGACGGCCGGGGGCTTAGGCCGTGTCAACTCAGCTAAGAATGTTACCGAGACGGGGTTCCGTCCGTCTGCGGGTCGATGTATACTCTGGGTGTAGACCTCCTCATGGCCGGGCAACCTGCCATGAGTAACGAGCCCCGAGTCGCTCGGGGCTTGTTCTCTGCGCGGATGAGTGCGAGTGCCAACAAGCCCCGGCGCCCGGCGAAGCCGGGTCGCCGTTTTCATCGATGGCAGCAATCTTCACCACCGGCTGGCTGACTGCAGGTGGCCGACCTATGTTGACGTGGCCGCCTTCGCCCATCGCCTCGCGGGGTCCAGAGCCGTTACCGGTATCTTCTATTACAACGTGCCTCCTCCTCGCGCCAATAGACCTGGGCAGATTGCCGCGCAGCGCCGCTACTACGCCCGTATCCAGGCAATGGACCAGGTGCTCTTTAGGCTAGGGTATCTTCAAGAGCGCCGGGTCGGCGACAGGAGCATGTTCGAGGAAAAGGGCGTTGATGTTCAGCTTGCCGTGGACATGCTTTCGGGGGCCCATCGGGATGAGTACGACACAGCGGTCCTGGTCTCCTCCGACGGAGACTTTGGACCTCTGGTGGTCGCGGTCAGGGCACTGGCCAAACGCGTCGAGTACCTCTATTTTCCGGTAGGGGTCCGGTCCAGGGCGCTGCAACAAGCGTGCGACGTGGCCCGGCGATGTCGCCTCAGTTGGGTGATCCAGCTTGCTGGCCGGTGAAGACTTTAGCGGCAGCGTGGCCCGCAACGGGCAGGCCAACCACACCATCACGGCCAGGCTCACCCCTTCGACCCGGCTCAGGGCGACGCCTCTACCTGTTCCAGGGTACCACGCAGCTGGCTGCCGCCACCACGTAGGGGCGTATTGCATACGCCCTCAAGGATCCCAAACCCGAGGCCCTGAACTTCAGCGCCCCCGCAGCGGGGAGCTACACCCTCAGGGTCGTGGCCGCGGGCGGGTCACCGAACCAGTTCCCGGCGAGCTATACGATCACGGTGACGCACCCGTGACGGAAGGACGAGTCCAAGGTCCAAAGTCCAAAGTCCAAAGTCAGGACCCCGTAGGGGCGTATTGCATACGCCCTTGGCGGTTAGCGGTTAGCATCTCTGTGGCACACGGGCCCGCCGGGGATACCCCCGGCGGGCCGTGTGCTTCTGGCGATTCCGGAGCGCGGGGGCCCTTCGAGCGGCCTCAGGACATGCTTGTCTCCCGCAACATAAGTGGGCAGCAACCACCCACCGCGTCCTGCGGGGGGGTAGGGCCAGGTCCAAGGCGTGTTACAGTAGGGGCACGGGACGGCGTTGTCGGCGGACTCTACCTCAATAGGCCTACCGTCTGCCGGGAGGAAGGCTGTGGCGAAGCGACACTATGGACGCTGGGAAATCGGCTTGGCGTTCGACAGTAAAGAGGACTTCATTCGGTGCCTGGAGTTGGTTAGCCGGTACCCAGGCATTACCTGCGAAGTGCTGCCCTGGAAGCTCATAAAAGCCCCTCCGCCTGTCAAGGCCTTGTGCGAACAGGAGGGGATAAAAGCCCGAGAAGTGCCGATGGTTCCATTGGACGAAGTGCCTAAGGAACGGGTGGAGCGGGCGTCTCGAAGGCTTATCGAATCCGCCATGAAGCTAGACCGCGCCGCTAGGACCGCCGGCACTACGGCTACGTGATCGTCGTCCTGCTGCTGCGGTTCAATACACCGCAAGAGCAGCAGATAGCATCCCGGGTGCAGCGCCATTTAGCCCGGATCCTGCCCGGCGGTGAGCTGGAAGAGGAAGAACTCGCGGGTGACGAGGATCCGGAGGAGAACGGCTTCGCCTTTCGGGTTCTCAGGATCCAGTACTCGGTGGCCAGTCAAACGCCTGCCGGCGAGGCGAAGCGCCGGCTCATGCACTACCTGAACAACGAA
The DNA here is from genome assembly GCA_964590215.1 of uncultured Dehalococcoidia bacterium. Lineage (GTDB taxonomy): Bacteria > Chloroflexota > Dehalococcoidia > SHYD01 > SHYD01 > CAZPYZ01. The sequence continues at coordinate 2,215 of CAZPYZ010000537.1, forward strand.
TATACGCGCCACCGGCTTCCTACGATCGATGAGCCACAGATCGAATGTTATCCTCTCGAATGACGAGGAAGGATTGCCGCTAAGGTCAGGGTCGTTAGCGCTAGTTGGTGGTGGCGGCATCCTCTGCTCCGACCACCGCGGCTGCTACAGCCGTGCCTGCCGCGCCCACACCCGCTCCCCCGCCTGCCAGGATCGAGACGTTGTTGGGCAGCGTGGCCCGCAACGGTCAGGCCAACCCTGTCCTGAGGCGCTCGAAGGGCACACCATCACCCTCGCGGCCGCGGGGTCCATCACGGCCAGCCTCACCCTTCCCTTCGACGGGCTCAGGGCAAGCTAGGCTCAGGGCGGCGCCTGGACCACCAACGCGGACCCTTCGTGCCTCAGGGCAGGCTCTCGACCCTTCGACGGGGCTCAGGGCGGCGCCTGTACCTGTTCCGGGGCACCACGAGATAGCTGTTGGCCTCTAGCTATTAGCTGTTAGCGGCGGCCCGCCCCGGCGGGGAGCTACACCCTCAGGGTCGTGGCCCTTCGACAGGCTCAGGGTGAGCGGAGGAGGGTCGCCGCAGCAGTTCCCGGCGAGCTATACGATCACGGTGACGCACCCGTAGGAGGTCCAAGGTCCAAGGTCCAAGGTCCAAGGGCAGGACGCGGACGGCAGAAGGCAGTAAGCAGAAGGCGGTAGGGGCGTATTGCATACGCCCTTAGTGGTTAGCGCCGGCCCGCCGGGGATCCCCCCGGCGGGCCCCGCGTCTGCGCAGCCCCGTAGCGCAGCGACCCTTCGAGCGGCCTCAGGACATGCTTGTCGCCGGGCCTGACCAGCTCTTGCTATACTCCCGCGCGGCGATAGGAGGTACCGCTATGCTGGAGCTCCAGGAGTGGGTCAGGCGGCGAGCAGCGGAGGACGAGCGGCTCTACGAAGAGTATGGGGTACCCCTCGAGGCGGAACACAGGGGTGAATACGTGGCCATCGGGCCTGGTGGCGACGTTATCCTCGGGGAGGATGATGTCACGGTCGTTGACCAAGCCATCGAGCGCTTCGGAAGCGGCAATTACGCCTTCCGCAAAGTGGGGGTGGAGATGAGGTGGCGCAGGCACGGCCTGTAGAAAGTCTCGTTTACCCGTACCTCGAGGTCTCG
>CAZPYZ010000538.1:0-3348 GCA_964590215.1 uncultured Dehalococcoidia bacterium
GACGACCGAATCTGTAACGCCAGTGGCCGGAACGGTCGGTCAAGACCGGGCGCTCGAGGCGCTCGACTTCGGCCTCAGGGTCGACACTCAGGGCTACAACCTGTTCGTGACTGGCGTCCCTGGGAGCGGCCGTTCGACCACAGTGCTCTCCATCGTCGAGGAATTCGCCAAGGGAGGGCCGGCACCCGATGACTGGTGCTACGTTCAGAACTTTCGAGATGCTTACCGGCCTCGGGCCCTCCGCCTTCCTCCGGGTATGGCGCCCCGGCTCTCCGCCGACATCGACGGCTTCATCGATGCCTGCCGCCGGGAGATTCCCAGAGCCTTCGACAGCGAGACCTACCAGCATCGCCGGCAGCAGATTGCGGTGGCCCTCGACCGGCGTCGAGAGGAGATCTACACCGGCCTGGAACGGGAAGCGAACGAGCACGGGCTGACCGTGAGGTTTGGTCCGGCCGGCGCGCTGGTGATACCTCTGGTGGACGGCAAACCGCTTAGTCCGGAAGAGTTCCAGGCGCTTCCGGACACGGCCCGCCAGCAGATGCGGGAGCAGAGCGACGCCTTTCAGCAGCACCTCCACCTGGTGGAGGCCCAGCAGGACACTCGGGAGGCAGAGCAGACCGCGGCCGAGCAGGTCCGCCAGTTGGACCAGGAGAGCGTGCTTTCCGCAGTGGGACACCTGCTTGACGGACTACGGGAGCGCTATAAGGAGCTGCCCCACGTGGTGGCCCACCTCTCGGCGTTGCAAGATGAGGTCGCTGATCACCTTGAGCTTTTCCGGCCGGAGCAGGAAGTGGCCCCCGGCGCCTTCACGCCCGCGGCCCGTCCGGCCCCCCAGACCGCCCTCGACGACCCCTTCGCCCGGTACCGGGTGAACGTCCTGGTGTCCAATAGGCCTGAAGGCGCCCCCGTCGTCTTCGAACACAACCCAACCTACTACAACCTCCTGGGGCGCATCGACTACCGCCCCACCTTTGGCACTATGAGCACCGATTTTCGGATGATCAAGGCCGGTGCGATCCACCGGGCAAACGGCGGTTACCTGGTGATCGAGGCGAGGGACGTGCTGGCGAGTCCGCCCGCATGGGAAGCATTGAAGCGGGCGCTGGACACTCGCGAGGCGGGGATCGAGAACCTCGGCGACAACTTCTCGGCGATCCCCACTCTTACCATGCGCCCTGAGCCCATCCCCCTGAGTCTGAAGGTCATCCTCATCGGTGTTCCGCTGTTGCACAACCTCTTGTTCCAGGTCGATGAAGAGTTCCGCACCTTGTTCAAGGTGAAAGCCGACTTCGACATCGAAATGGATCGCACACCCGAAAACCTGGGGATCTACGCCGGCTTCATAAGAGCGCGCGTCGAGGGGGACCGGCTGCTCCACTTTGACCGGACCGGGGTCGCGAAAGTTGTCGAGTACGGATCTCGTCTGCTGGAACACCAGCAGAAGCTGTCGACACGCTTCCTGGACGTAGCCGATCTGGTTGCTGAAGCGAGTTACTGGGCGGGCAAAGACGGCAGCCGGTACGTCACAGGGCCCCACGTTCAGCAGGCCATCGCCCAGAAGGAGCTGCGATCCAGCCTGCCCCGGGACAAGACCTATCGGGCTATCCAGGAAGGGGTGATCAACATTGCCTCGGCGGGATCGGTCACGGGCCAGGTGAACGGGCTCTCGGTCCTGCAAACCGCGGACTTCGCTTTCGGTCTCCCCTCCCGCATCACGGCGCGGGTCGCGCCGGGCTCTCGCGGGGTAATGAACGTGGAGCGCGAGATCGAAATGAGCGGCCGGATCCACAGTAAAGGGGTGTTGATCTTGGCCGGCTACCTGGCCGGGAAATACGCCCAGGACGCGCCCCTCAGCCTCGCCGCCAGCTTGACCTTCGAACAGCTGTACAACGAAGTGGATGGCGATAGTGCCTCCAGCGCGGAGCTGTACTGCCTGCTCTCGGCGCTGGCGGATGTCCCACTCAACCAGGCGACCGCGGTGACGGGGTCAGTCAACCAGCAAGGGGAGATCCAGGCAGTCGGCGGGGTGCAGTACAAGATTGAAGGATTCTTCGACGTATGCCGGGCGCGGGGCCTGACCGGGGAGCAGGGAGTCATCATCCCAGCCTCCAACGCGAAGCACCTCATGCTCCGGGAGGACGTGGTGGACGCGGTGCGGGACGGGCGTTTCCATGTTTTCGCGGTGTCACACGTGGACGAGGGGATCGAGCTGTTGACTGGGCTGCGCGCGGGCCCACTTCAGGCAGACGGTCGGTACCCAGCAGGAAGCATGAACGCCCGGGTGCAGGCCAGGTTGATGGATTATGCGAAGCGTATGCGAGACCACTCACGACCGGGTTAAGGCAACAGAACCGGCCCCGTCGGAACGTCGGCCGGACGGCGTGCCAGGGCCAGCACGGACAACCCAACCGGCAAGTTGACGTACCGCAGCACGGCGCCCTCCACCTGTAGCGGCGCCAGCAGCAAACGATTGAGCCAACCCGCGGTCTCCTGCACGTCTGACCCCGACTGCCCCTCGCGACCCGTCAGCCGTTCCGCCAACCGGCTCCCGGCGGCGACGGGAAACAACAGGCTGTTGGCATAGCTCAATCGCACCAACTCGAACCCCGCAACCAAAAGCTTCTCCCGCACCTCCCTCACGGTGTACCGGTGCCGGGTGTGGACGGTCCGGTCATGGGCGCCTCGCAGCCACTCGAAGGCGGGGAGACGTAGCAAGAAAAGGCCCCCCGGCCTTAACACCCGGAAGATCTCCTGTAGCGCCAGGACATCGTCGCTCACGCCTGCGTGGTAGAGCACTTCGAAGGAGGTGGCGAGGTCGAAACGCTTATCCAGGTAAGGGATATGGGTCACCGAAGCGCGGACTGTAGTGGAAAGTTTGCGTTTGCGACAGAAGCGGAGGGCATGGGAAGAGAAGTCAACGCCATATACCCGGCCATAGCGGGCGAGGGCGCCCATCATACCGCCCGTACCGCAACCGGCGTCCAGGACCGTTAGCCCTGTTCTTTGGAGCAGATACCGGTCCAGAAGCCCCATGGCCATGTCTCGCATGCCCCGGTACCACCAGTGGGTCTCTTCAAGGCGGTAGATGGACTCGTATTCTTGGGGCTCCACCTAACGCACGTCCCATGGGTTCCTTCGGCTTCGCTCCCACGAAAATGTCATTCTGACGAAGGAAGAATCTGGGGTGGTGGAATGCCCCACCAGATGCTTCGGTCCGCCCACCCCACCGGCGCATCGCCCCTGCTCCCTCCCACGAAAACGAGGGGGGGAGGTCACGCAGCCTCATGACGTGGGGGTTCAGTAACGGTATAGCCCAAGCCTTTGAGGTACTGGACGGCACGCTGC
>CAZPYZ010000539.1:0-3347 GCA_964590215.1 uncultured Dehalococcoidia bacterium
CTACAACCGCTTCATGGCCGGCGTGGCGGACACGACGAATGGGCGGATCAGGTGGGTGGTGGTTCCCCCGTTACGGGACATCAACGCCACAATCCAGGAGCTGCAGTTCGGCCACGGGCGCGGCGCATGCGGTGTCTTCTTCCGCGGGATAGAAGGCGACCGCACCCTGGACGACCCTTACTTCTTCCCCGTGTACCGAGAGGCGGAGGCCCTGGACCTGCCCATCTGCATCCACCAGGGGCAGGGCGCCCCAGCCCTGAACAATCTCATAGACATCAAGCGGAGCCACACGTTCACCCACGGCCGGCTGCCTCCCCTCGTCGCGTTTCGCAACATCGTCGCGAACCGGATCCCGGAAGAGTTTCCGCGGCTGCGATGGGGCTTTATCGAGACCGGAGCGTCCTGGGTGCCCTTTGTCCTCTATCAGCTAAGAGGGACGAATCTGGCCGACGAGAGCTTCTGGGGCCCCAGGCTCTTCGAGGAGTATCGCATCTGGGTCTCCTACGAAGTGGGCGAGGATCTGCCGTACCTGGTTCAACACATCGGCGAAGACCACCTGGTGGTGGGGACCGACTACGGGCACCACACGCCGGGCACCACGGACCGCCTGGCGGCAGATCCTTCCGCCCAAGTGCACATGGTCAAGAACCTGCGGGAGCGGGGTCTGTCCCAGGAATTCCTGGACAAACTGCTCATCCACAACCCAGCGAAGTTGTACGGCGTGGGGTAGCCCAACCGGCAAAGGGCATAGCGTGGCTGGGCGCGGTTTGCGGTCATAGCAGGCCGGGCAGCTGAAGGGAGGGCGGTGTCGATGGCCAAGAACGGATTTCCAGTGTTCGACAGCGACATGCACATCATGGAGCCTGCGGACCTGTGGGAGCGCTACATCGCGCCGGAGTTCCGGGCCATGGCCCCTCGGGGCGTAACCTCCGAGAACGTACGCGACTTGCGGATCACCTTCCCGACGGAGCCGCCCGACGGCAGAGGGTTTGGGAGGCCCTTGGAGCGGGGACGTAACTACCAGCGAAACCAGGTCCTCTACCGCAACGACGCCGCGCGCGGCTGGAGCGGCGAGGTGCAGCTCGAGGCCATGGACGTGGAGGGGCTGGACGTGGCGGTGATGTTCCCCAGCCGGGGGTTGAACGTGCTCGTCGGCCCCGAGGGCGGGGCCCGGGTGGCCGACCCCCGCTTCGCCGCGGCCATCGCACGGGCCTACAACGACTGGCTGTACGAGTTCTGCCAGGCCGGCCCCCAGCGCATGCTTGGCGCTGGCATGATCTCCGTCTACGACATCAACGACGCTGTCGAGGAGACGCATCGAGTGGTCGAGAGCCTCGAGTTCAAGGCGGTGTTCCTGCGGTCCAACATCGTCACTGGGAAGGCGTGGCACGACCCCTACTACGAGCCCCTGTGGGACACGCTGGAGAGGCTACGGGTCCCGCTGGGCCTTCACCAGGCCACGGCGTCAAGTGTCCCTCAGCTCACCAGGCCCTGGTTCGGCCCCCTCGGTGGGCTCCAGCGGGCTTACGGACAGCCCATGGGGCAGATGTTCGCCGTGGGCAGCTTCCTGGGCGGTGGCATCCTGGAGCGGCACCCGACCCTGAAGGTCGCCTTCCTGGAGGCCAACTGCTCCTGGTTGCCATGGCTGCTGTGGCGCCTCGACGAAGCCTACGAGCTGGAGGGTGACCTCCACATGCGCGAACTGACCATGCTCCCCAGCGAGTACTTCAAGCGCCAGTGCGTCGCCTCCGTCGAACCGGACGAGGTCCCGGCGCGCTATACCATCGACTTCCTCGGCAGCGACAACCTGGTGTATTCGACCGACTATCCCCATGGCGATTCACGCTACCCGCATGCCACGGAGAGCTTCCTCAAGCTGCCTCTGTCCGACGAGGCCAAGAGGAGAATCTTGTGGGACAACTGCGCCCGGTTCTATGGGGTCCAAAGGCCCGAGTCCAAAGTCCAAGGTCCAAAGTCCAAGTCGCCCCCAGCTCGTAACCTGGAGCAAGAGCCATGATCGTCGTCCGCTTCAAGGTGCAATGCAAGCCCGACAAGACCGAGCAAGTCATGGCCGCGTTCCAGGAAGTCGTTGCCCCCAGCCGGGCTTTGGAGGGCGTGGTCAGCTTTGACATTGGCCGCGACGTCACCAATCCTGACTCGTTCATCGCCACAGAGGTGTTTATGGATCGAGCGGCGCTCGATCGTCAGGAATCGCTCCCTGTGGTCCAGAAGACCATCGGCCTCCTGGAAGAGTTCCTCGCCGGCGAACCTGAGGCAACTAGCTTCCACGTATCCTCCTCCGAGCCATGGGGTTAGTACCTCCTTCGTTAGCGGATCAGGATGAAGGAGATTAGGTTCGCCACCTGGAACATCCGATTAAGCGGCACCAACGGAAGATTCACGCGACAGAAGCTCGACAAGTTGAGGGCACTTCGAGAGTCCGGCTTTGAACTCATCGCTCTTCAACAGGTCTTCAAGCATGGATTCGGAGCGCTCCAAGAGCTGCGCGGCTCTGGAGCCTTTCCCCACCTATTCCCGGAGACGTTCCCGGAGGTGGCCAAGGCCGACCGCGCCTGCGCAATCCTCGCTGCGGGACGCTTCGACGCGGTTGACCAACCCAGGAACATCAAGAGCCTTCCATTCCCCGAGCGTTCCTGTATCGTCTCCCTGAGGTCGGAAGGTGAGGTGGTGACCGTTGCCAGTTTTCATTTCGTGCCGGGGAGAAGCCAGCGAAGGAACCGCGGCCCGATTCAGAAGCGCAAGAACTTTCGACTGGTTGCCTCCTGGCTCGCAACGCAGGATCGTCGCACCATCGTCGGCCTCGACTGCAATTCGCCCCGGGTCGATCACCCCCTCCTCAGCTCGAACCAGTACTTTCGGAACCGACGCGGAAGGATGTCCATCGACCAGGAGGAGTACCTGTTGCATGACCCATCCCGAGCGCCCCCGGGGCTCCGACACTGCCTCGTAGATGCCTACCGGCGGTACCTCGACGCCCACCCGAGCAAACTGCGTGAGGCGGTGAAACACTTCGAGAAGGTCCACAAAGAGCAGAGGCAGGGATGCCTTGCTACCTCCCACATCGCAGGCCACCGGGAGCGCCGGTTCGCCTACATCTACATTACCCCGGATCTGCGGCCGGTATGCGTCGACTATCGCCCGGTAGCGGAAGTGCAGGAAGCTGGCTCCCGCCACGGCATCGTCGTCGCCGAGCTTCGGCCGGGTAAGGAGCCACCGCTGTTTCAAAACAGTGGCCCATAAGCAGCTACGCCCGTTCCGGGACTGCGCCCGGAACGGGGGCCCTTCGCGCACGTGGAACACAACTCGGAGGTGTTGGTACATGGATT